>NZ_JAUBQD010000158.1:0-1570 GCF_036701085.1 Microcoleus sp. Pol7_A1 | reverse complement strand
ATCGGCGCTCCGGCATCGACTGCAATTACTCTGCTTTAAGGCTGTTAGTAGGGCGAGGAATCCTTGCTCTACTAATACAGCGGTTCCCGCTGTTATGAAATACAGTAGCAACAATTAGCTTTCCCAATTTCTTAAATGTTGAGGATTGATTAATACCATTTCCCTAAAAGTATGCTATAATAACAGCAAGAGTTTGAGGACTTTGGCATGAAAGTAAATTACCAAGAAAGAATTGATTTAAGCGTTGGGGAGCTAAAAATAATTTTGTCGGAGCAGCGAACTATAGCCTTTCTCAGGTAGATGAGGTACAATGTGACTAACCCGAATTGGCTGGAAAAGATCAAATAAAAAAAATCAGTTCGCTATAATTCAATCGGTGAGTGTGCGCCCCGCGCGGACAATGCGAACCAGGGTAGACCAGCAGTCGATCGGGCTGATGCAGTCGTTAGCACCACTTCGGTCAATCGGGTTGATGCGGAGAGAAAGATTACAAAAAATATCAGATATCAATCAAAAATGAAATTTTACTCTGTTGACTTGCGGCAAAAAATAATTAATGTTTATGAAACTGAACCCCTGAAGCAAAGACAACTAGCCAAGCGGTTTTGCGTTGCTCTGAGTTTTGTGCAAAAATTACTCAAACAATACAGTCAAACCCAAGATATTTCTCCTCAAACTCATAGATGTGGAGGTCAACTTAAACTTACCCCCGAGCAACTGGTAATTTTAGCCGAATTGATTGAGGCAAATAACGATGCTACTCTTGAAGAACTCTGCGAATTACTTCACGAAAAAATCGGTGTTACTGTCAGCCGAGCCACAATGGGAAGAATGACCCAACGGTTGAACATGACTTTCAAAAAAAAACGCTTTTTCCGTCAGCTTCATGCAGTGAAAGAGTTCAAAACCTCCGATACGAGTTCTGGAAACAAGTGAACAACCTGAACGTGCAGGACTTAATCTTTATTGATGAGTCCGGGGTGAATCTGGCTATGGTTAGGTTGTATGCCCGATCTTTAAAAGGTTCAAGAGCTCTCTTGACCAAAACCAAATAAGCGTGGCCCAAATGTATCGATATTGGGAGCAATATCCGTCAAAAAAGTTGTGGCATCTGTGAATTTATTAGGCTCAATAGATGGCATTACTTTCGAGGCTTTTATTATCAGAAAACTCGTTCCCCAACTCTGGAAAGGTGCTTGTGTAGTAATGGATAACTATGGCATCCACAAAGGGGAAGAAATAGAAAAAGCCATTAAAAAAGCCGGGGCAAGGTTAATATTTCTACCTCCCTATTCTCCGGATTTCTCCCCAATTAAAAATTTTTGGTCCAAAGTTAAAGGCATTCTCCGTACTTTGGGGGCAAGAACTTATAAAGCATTGTCAGAAGCCATAACGAGAGCTTTTGAGCAAGTTGACGAGCAAGACTTCTGGAATTGGTTTACTCACTGTTGTTATTGTACCTCATCTACCTGAGAAAGGCTATATAGGGCTTTCTGAAAAAGTAAGAAAACAGCATTTAGAAAGATGAATGAACTCGCAAGTCCCTTGATAATATAAGCTTTGTTGACGA
>NZ_JAUBQD010000087.1:0-20713 GCF_036701085.1 Microcoleus sp. Pol7_A1 | reverse complement strand
AAGTTAAAGTCGAAGTAAACCCTTTCGCCATCGATCGCACCTATGAATTACGCACTTGATTTAGCTAAATACTTAATTTTATCATGTTTTAGGTTGAAATTAAGATGCGTTTACCCTGGTCAACCAAGCGATCGCACTGCATCGAACTCACGTTAAATTATATTTAAGTTGTAGGATCGAAACCGTAAAATTACTGAGGCAAAACTCAGATAAATCTATTACGATTATAAAAATTATAAACTTTCAGCTAACAACCAGGAAAAAGCCATGTTTATTATTGCAGGTTATGAATACTTAGAAAAAATTCACGATAGTTTAATAACTCTGGTTTATAAAGCGCGGAGAATTCGAGATCGTCAACCTGTTATTATTAAAGTTCTTAAAAAGGCATATCCTTCCAGTCAAGACATTTATGTATTTAAACATCAGTATGAATTGATGAAAAACTTAGATTCAGAAGGCATTATCAAAGCTTATAGCCTAGAAAAATCTAACAATTATATAGCTATAGTTTTAGAAGATTTTGGTGGAAATTCACTGACAAAATTTATTTATTCTGGTAAATATATAGATTTATTTGTATTTTTGCAAATATCAATTGGATTAATTAAAGCTTTAGAAGAAGTACATAAACTAAATGTTATACACAAAGATATCAAGCCAGATAACATCATTATTAATGATCGAACATTAAAAGTAAAGATCGCAGATTTTTCAATTGCATCACTTCTTACGCAAGAAAAATATCTTGTCAGCAATCCCGATCTATTAGAAGGAACTTTGGCCTATATGTCCCCAGAGCAAACGGGTAGGATGAATCGGGCGATTGATTATCGTACTGACTTTTATTCTTTGGGTGTCACATTTTATGAAATGCTGACTAGACAGTTGCCATTTCCAACTATAGATGCGATGGAACTCGTTCACAGTCATATTGCCAAAATACCAGCTTTACCCCATAAACTAGATCCAACTATCCCGAAAGTAATATCTGATATCGTGATGAAATTACTAGCCAAAACTGCGGAAGATAGATATCAAAGCGCTTATGGAATTAAGGCAGATTTGGAAGCGTGCTTAACTCAACTACAAACTAATGGAAGAATAGAAAATTTCATTCTCGGTCAGCATGATGTTTTTGCTAAATTTCAAATACCCCAAAAGCTTTACGGTCGCGATGGAGAAATTGCTACCCTAAACGCTGCTTTTGAAAGAACCCGTCAAGGTAAGAGTGAGATGATACTTGTTTCCGGTTACTCAGGAATCGGCAAGACAGCCTTGATTAGTGAAATAGATCGACAAATTGTGCGGCGAAAGGGTTATTTTACTTCGGGAAAATGCGATCAATTTAAACGCGGTATTCCTTATGCTGCAATGATTCAAGCTTTTCAGCACTTGATACGACAGCTATTAACTGAAAGTAAAGAAAAAATCGAAATTTGGCAAAAGAAATTATTAAAAGCTTTGGGTACAAATGGCAGAGTGATTATTGACGTCATTCCTGAAGTGGAATTAATTATTGGGCTGCAACCACCTGTTCCTCAATTAGAACCTGGAGAATCACAAAATCGATTTTATTTAGTATTCCAAAAGTTTTTGGGTGTTTTTACCACTCAAAAACATCCTCTAGTTCTTTTCATAGATGATTTACAGTGGGTTGATTCTGCTTCATTAAAATTACTCCAGCTACTAATGATGTCATTAGATAGTCAATACTTTTTGTTAATTGGAGCCTATCGAGATAACGAAGTTAACGAAACTCATCCATTGATGTTTCTTTTGGATGAAATTAAAAAAGCTGGAGTTAAGGTAAATCAGATCGATATACAACCTTTAAATACTGTTCAAGTTAATCAATTAATTGCAGACACGCTTCACTGCGAATTAGAAACAGCCTTTTCTCTAGCAAAAATAGTCTTTAATAAAACCGCTGGAAATCCATTTTTTGTAACTCAAATAATTAAAACTTTCTACCAAGAAAACCTACTTTCATTCGATCTAAACGCTGGTAGTTGGCAGTGGGATATTCAAAAAATTAAAGAAGTTAAAATTACGGATAATGTTGTTGAATTAATGGTTAACAAAATTCAAAAACTACCTAATTATACGCAAAGTGCTTTAAAAGTGGCAGCCTGTATTGGTAATACATTTACATTAAACGATTTAGCAATTGTCAATGAAAAATCTTTATCATCTACAGCAAACGAGCTTTGGCAAGCACTTCAAGAAGATTTTATTTTTCCTTTAAGCGGTGCTTATAAAATTCCTTTGATTGATGATTTAAATACGTCATCATCATTAGTTGAAAAAATCGAAAACCAAAGTAGTTTACCTCATATTGAGTATAAATTTTTGCACGATCGCGTTCAACAAGCCGCTTATTTTTTGATTCCAGCAGAACAAAAAAAAGAAATTCATTTAAAAGTCGGTCAACTATTGCTAAAGAATACTAAAACAACAGAAATAGAAGATAAAATTTTTGATATTGTCAATCACTTAAATATCGCTATAGAGTTAATTACCAGTGAAAAAATCAAACAAGAGCTAGCTGAATTAAATCTGTTATCTGCGCGGAAAGCAAAGGCAGCAGCAGCTTATGAACTCGCGCAGAGATACTTAAATTTCGGGCTAAAATTACTTGCGGAAGATAGCTGGCATAGTAATTATAAATTAACTTTTTCTCTGTATATAGAAGCAGTAGAAATAGAATATTTAAATGGCAATTTTGAAAGTTCAACTTCGCTTGGTGATATTGTTTTAAAAAAAGCTACTTCGTTTTTAGAAAAAGTCAAAACATACGAAATAAAAATCCAATTTTATATTTCTCTCAATCAGATGCAAGCAGCACTTGACACATCGTTGTTAGTGCTGGAAATGCTAGGAGAACCTTTAGTAGAAAAATTGCCTGAAGAATTAGATATTGGTAATTTAAGCAATCTACCAGAAATGGCTGACCCTGATAAACTTGCAGCCATGCGAATATTAGTTAAAGCGATAACACCTGCTTATGTAATGAATCCAGCACTTTTACCCCCGATCGTGTTTACGATGGTCAATATTTGCATTAGACATGGAAATTCATCACTATCTGCTTTCGCCTATACTTTTTATGGACTGATCCTTTGTACTTCAATAGATAATATTGAAATTGGGTATCAGTTCGGTCAACTAGGAATAAATTTAGTGAAAAAACTCAATGCTAAAGAAGTTAAAGCTAAAGTATATGAATTATTCTACGGTCATATCAAACATTGGGTAAGCCATGCTAGAGAAACCATAGAGCCTTTACAAGAAACCGTTCAATATGGTTTAGAGAGTGGCGATTTAGAGTATGCTAGTTACGCGGCTACTTATACTTCAGTTTATCCTTTTTTTGTAGGCGAGTATCTAAATGATGTATGTGATAAACAAACTATTTATACAAATCTTTTAATTAATTTAAAACAAAATTACTTTAGCTTGGCTATTATAATTTGGCGACAGTTAGTTTTGAAGTTATTAAATAAAAACGAAAACGAATGTAAAGCAATCGGTAATTTGTTTGATGAAGAAGCAATGCTACCTATTTTTACTGAATCAAACAATGGTGCTTTACTTTTTTCTACTTATTTTTCCAAATCAATATTTTTATATTTACTTCAAAACTACGCAGAAGCAGTTAGTTATGCAAAGCTAGCGGAGCGATATTCTGGTTATCTAGCTGGTGTAATACATACAGGAGAACAAAATTTTTACTATTCTATGATTTTACTTGCACGATGTTCATTTTTAGAAGAAGCCGAGCGAGAAATTTACCTACAACAAGTAGAATTAAACCAAATTAACTTAAAAAAATGGTCGTTATGTTCTCCTAGAAATTACGAACATAAATATTATTTAATCGAAGCAGAAAAAGCTAAGTTTTTAGGGCATATATTACCAGGAATGGAATATTACGATCGGGCAATTATAGGAGCAAGGAAACAAGGTTATATTCACGAAGAAGCAATAGCAAATGAAAGAGCATCAGAATTTTACCGCAGTCTTGGAAGAGAAAAAATAGCTCAAACATATTTAGTAGATTCATACTATTGTTATGTTCGTTGGGGAGCAATAGCAAAAGTTAAAGATTTGGAATTACGATACCCGCAATTACTATCTTTAACGTCTAACGAAACTTCTAGTCGAGAACTAACTGTTACGACAAGTTCTGCCAGCTTAGGAACTAAAGCTGATGTTTTAGACTTAGCAACTATTATCAAAGCATCGCAAGCTCTTGCTGGCGAAATTGTACTTGATAAGTTTTTGGATAAATTACTAAAAGTTTTAATGGAAAATGCTGGCGCTCAAACTAGCTGCCTTGTTTTAGAAACCGATGGTATTTTAACGCTCAAAGCGACTGGTACTGTAGAACAAGAAAAAATAACTTTGTGGTCATCGACATCTATAGATAATAGCCAAAATTTACCTGTTTCTTTAATAAATTACGTAGCCAGAACTAAAGAGAATCTTGTTTTAAATAATGCCGCACAAGAGGGAATATTTATCAAAGATTCCTATATCATTAAAGCTAAAGTTAAATCCATTTTATGTGTTCCAGTTATTAATCAAAATAAACTTATTGGCATAATTTATTTGGAGAATAATTTAACTGTTGGTGCATTTACATCGGCTCGTTTAGAAATCGTTAAAATTCTTTCTACACAAATAGTTATTTCTTTAGAGAATGCTTTGCTTTATAAAAATTTAGAAGAATACAGCCGCACGCTAGAAGAAAAGGTGGAAGAACGCACATTTGAACTAAGCGA
Source organism: Microcoleus sp. Pol7_A1 (assembly GCF_036701085.1). Taxonomy (NCBI): domain Bacteria; kingdom Bacillati; phylum Cyanobacteriota; class Cyanophyceae; order Oscillatoriales; family Microcoleaceae; genus Microcoleus; species Microcoleus sp. Pol7_A1. Next base: position 15,926 of record NZ_JAUBQD010000087.1, on the reverse strand, counting down.
AAAAAATGATAAATTAAAAGGTCAAGCAATTAAATTACAAAAAGCTTTGGATGAATTAAGACAAGCTCAAGCACAACTTATCCAAACTGAAAAAATGTCTAGTTTGGGACAATTAGTTGCTGGTGTTGCTCACGAAATAAATAATCCAGTCAACTTTATTTATGGTAATTTAAACCACGCTAAGGAATATAGCGAACAATTATTACATTTAATCGATCTCTACCAACACAGCAATCATAGTCCTAAGCCGGAAATTCAAGATTATATTGAAGAAATCGATTTTGAATACTTACTGGAAGATTTACCTAAAATATTTTCTTCAATGCAACTGGGAGCAACCCGTATTGGCGAAATCGTTTTGTCACTCAGAAATTTTTCCCGTTTAGATGAAGCAGATATGAAATCAGTAGATATACATGAGGGTATTGAAAGTACGCTGCTAATTTTGCAAAACCGTTTGAATAAAAAGGCTGATCGTTCAGCAATTCAGGTAATTAAAAAGTATGCAAAACTGCCATTAGTAGAGTGTTACCCAGGTCAATTAAATCAAGTATTTATGAACATTCTTACTAATGCGATCGATGCGTTAGAAGATCGCCATCGGCCACAAACACAAATTAAGGAAAAATCTAGCACGATTATTATCGTGACTGAAGTAATAAATTGCGATTGGATAAGAATACGCATTGCTGACAATGGAACTGGCGTAACAGAAGAAGTGCTTACTAAACTATTTGACCCATTCTTCACAACCAAACCCGTTGGTTCTGGAACGGGTTTGGGGTTGTCTATTAGTTATCAAATTGTGGTTGAAAAACATGGCGGACAAGTGCAGTGCATTTCAGCACCAGGTCAAGGTGCAGAGTTCATTATCGATATTCCCGTAAAACCTAAAAATAGCCAAAAGTCAAGTCCAATAAGATAGATTTTATTGGGTTAAACCGAAAATTATAAATATTTTTTTTACTTCTACTAAATTTTTTATTTTTTCCAGCTTATAGGGAACTATAAGTTAGAATCCATTAAGCAGCAAATAAGCGGACAGAAAATTAAGCTTAAAACACAGCTGGAACCTGTCAACCTTCTTTGCTAAACGCAAAGGCTTTTATTTGAGCTTGAGAGTAAAGCTTCTAAGTAATCGAATCGCTCAAAAATTGCCACTTACCATAATAACTTAGAGGAAACATCAAATGTTCGATTGTTTGAAAGGTGGAGCTATTGATCAGTTGTTTGAATCTCAAGTGGAGTGTACACCGGATGCGGTGGCGGTGGTTTTTGAAGGACAACAATTAACTTACCGAGATCTGAATTATCGAGCTAACCAGCTAGCACGCTATCTTCAGAATTGCGGTGTCAAACCAGAGGTGTTAGTAGGTATTTGTTTAGAGCGATCGCTACAAATAGTAGTGGGTATTCTAGCAATTCTTAAAGCTGGTGGTGCTTATGTGCCACTCGACCCAACATATCCTCAAGAGCGCTTAGCCTTCATGCTAGAAGATAGCCAAGTATTATTGCTGCTGACTCAAGCATCCTTAGTCGAGTCTATCCCCAAACATCAAAGCCGCGTTATCTGTCTCGACACCGACTGGGAAACAATTAGTTGCGAGAGTGAGGAAAACCCTGATACGGAAGTAAATACTGAAAACCTGGCCTACGTACTTTACACATCTGGTTCTACAGGAAAGCCGAAAGGAGTTTGTTGCAACCATCTCGGCGTGATTAATCTATTGGCCGATTTCGATCGCCGCCAGCCACTCTCTGTAGGAGATGCCTGTAGTTTATGGACTAGCTTAAGTTTTGATGTTTCGGTTTATGAAATCTTTTCGGCTTTATTAACGGGAGGAGCATTACATATAGTTCCAGAGCACATACGTGCTGATGCCAAGATATTTATTGAATGGCTGTATTTCGAGAGAATTTGTAGCGCTTATATTCCACCTTTTATGTTAAATGCTTTTTTTGAGCGCGTCCAAAAAGCACCAAACGAATCTTGTCTAAAAAGATTACTCGTAGGAGTAGAACCGATTTACGAACAGCTTTTAGCGTCAATTAGTAAAAAAATTCCTGGCTTGCAAATTATAAACGGTTACGGGCCTACAGAAGCTACGATTTGTGCCACTTTGTATTCTGTAGATCGCGAAACAACTAACAAGAGAAATACCCCGATCGGTAAACCAGTTCAAAACACAGAAGTGTATTTGCTAAACGAGCAAATACAGCCAGTTTCACCAGGAGAAACAGCCGAAATTTATATCGGTGGTATTGGTTTAGCCAGAGGGTACTTAAACCGTCCTAATTTGACTGCTGAAAAATTCATTGTCAACCCATTTAGCAATGAACTAGGTTCGCGCCTATACAAAACTGGTGATTTGGCTCGTTACTTACCAGACGGTAATATTGAATTTGTAGGGCGGATCGATCATCAAGTAAAAATTCGCGGATTCCGAATAGAATTAGCAGAAATTGAAGCATCACTGCGACAACATCCTGACGTGCGGGAAGCCGTTGCGATCGCACGGGAAGACGTACCGGGTGACAAGCGTTTAGTCGCCTACATCGTCTCTAATCTCATCCCGGAACGGATACCTTATCAAAGTCCTTGCTTGGTTGGATTTGATGGTAATCGTACTATAGAAGTAACCACCGAAGACATTTCAAGAGGTGGTATTAGCTTAGTAGGAATGACAGAAATTTTAGAGCGAGGTAGTCGCGTCCGCTTGCACCTACAGCTACCAGAAAATTCTCAATTTTTGTGGGTAGAAGGTAAAGTAGTATGGCAAGAAGAACAGCAAACTGGAATTCAGTTCGAGCTAACGCCAACACAGCAAATTATCATCCAACAAAGCTTAGATTATCTCCTAGAAAAACAGAAACTTTTGAAAGTTTTGCAACGCAGCGTTACCCGTACCCTCCGTAACTTCTTAAAACAGAAGTTGCCAGAATATATGGTGCCTTCTAACTTTGTTGTCCTGAAAGAATTGCCGCTAACTCCCAACGGCAAACTGGATCGTCAAGCGCTACCTTTACCTAGACAAATCACAAATGAACTGTCAAATAGCAATATTGAAACTGTAACCGATATTGTCTATAACTCAGATGTTTTGGAACAGGAACCCGAGCTTGAGTTAATGCCTTTTGTTCCTCCTCGTACTCCGGTTGAAGAAGTGCTAGCAATAATTTGGGCGGAAATTTTAGGTTTAGATCGAGTTGGAATTCATGACAACTTTTGGGAATGCGGAGGACACTCGTTACTAGCTGCTCAAGTTATCTCTCGCATCCGAAATACGCTTGAAATAGAATTGTCTCTGCGTTCTTTGTTTGAAGCACCCACAATAGCCGAATTAGCCCAGCAAATAGAAACAGAACTTCAAACAAACTCAAGGTTGCCACTTTCTCCAATCAAAGTGATTGACCGCGACCAGAATTTGCCTCTCTCTTTTGGCGAGCAACAGATGTGGTTGTTGGCACAAGTGGAACCGGGTAATCCTTTTTATAACGAACACTTTACAATTTACTTACCGAGTTCGATCGATCGATTAGCTTTAGAACAAAGTTTCAACCAAATTATCGACCGCCACGAAATTCTGCGAACCAACTTTTCTGTTTTCGATGGGGAACCAATTCGGATCGTTCAGCCAAGTTGCTATTTACCTCTGCCATTAATTAATTTTCAAGAAATAGCGTCAGAAAGCGATCGCGAAACGGAAGCTTTGCGGTTGGTAAAAGAAAAGGCACGGCAACCTTTTAATCTTACCTCTGATTTGTTGCTACGAGCTACGCTAATTCAACTCAGCGAGACGGATTACAGACTATATATAACCGTACATCACATTATTTTAGATGCTGTTTCTCTATACAGCGTGCTATTTCCCGAACTGGTGACACTCTACGAAGCTATTTGCGATTGCCAACCCTCATCTCTGCCAGAATTAACCGTTCAGTATGCCGACTTTGCCTACTGGCAGCGGCAACAACTACAAGTAGAATTACTGAAGCCACAGCTAGCTTACTGGAAACAGCAATTAGCAGATTTGCCCCCGCTACATTTGCCCACCGATCGTCCAAGACCGCCAGTTCAAAGGTTTCGAGGTGCAATGCAAACTCTGGCACTTTCCAAGAGTTTAACTGAGGCTTTGAAAGCTTTTTCTCTTCAGGAAAATGTCACTTTATTTATGACATTAATGGCGGCATTCAAAATTTTGCTCTACCGCTATTCGGGACAAGAAGATATTCCCGTCGCCACTGTTACTGGTGGGCGAAACCGACCGGAAATTGAAGGATTAATTGGGTACTTCCTCAATACGCTGATCCTGCGTACTGACCTTTCTGGTTTTCCCAGTTTCAGACAGTTACTTTCCAGAGAAAGAGAAGTAGCTTTAGGAGCTTATGTTAACCAAGAGTTGCCCTTCGAGAAGCTAGTGGAAGAACTTCAACCAGAAAGAAAGCTGGGTCAGAATCCATTATTTCAAGTGTTGTTTATTTTGGAACCACCAATTGCTACCTTGGATTCTAAGGATTGGCAAGTCAACCAGATGGACATTCATATCGGTACGTCAAAATGTGATTTGTTTCTTCAATTAGAAGAAACACCGGAAGGAATTCTCGGTCGTTTTGAATACGATACGGACTTATTCGATGGCATTACTATTTCCCGGATGGTTGGACATTTTATCAGTTTGCTAGAAAGTATTGTTGCCGATCCCGATCGTTCTATCTCGAAATTGAATTTGTTAACAATTGCTGAGCGTCAACAGTTAATAAATTGGAATGCTAATGAGACAAATTATTCTCAAAATAAGTGCATTCACCAGTTATTTGAAGAGCGAGTAGAACGAAATTCCGATGCTGTAGCAGTTATGTTTGAAGGGCAGCAACTTACTTATCGGGAGTTGAATCAAAGGGCGAATCAATTAGCGCATCATTTACGATCGCTAGGAGTTGTACCAGATACGGTAGTTGGTATCTGCGTAGAACGATCGCTGGAAATGGCGATCGGACTTTTGGGCATCCTAAAAGCAGGTGCAGCTTACTTACCTCTCGACCCGGCTTATCCGCAAGAACGAATAGCTTATATGCTGGAAAATGCCGGAGTTCCAGTAGTGCTAACTCAGGCAAGTTTATTGCCGCCACTGTTAGAGTATGGGATACCAGCGATTTGTTTAGATCGGGGCTGGAAATCGATCGCCCAACGCCCGCAAGATAACCCCACCACAGCCGTATTACCCGACCATTTAGCTTACGTTATCTATACATCAGGTTCTACAGGCAAACCTAAAGGGGTGGCAATGAGTCACCGTCCCCTGGTGAATCTGATCGATTGGCAATTACAAAATTTCGCTTTTCCTGCTACTAAAACTCTCCAATTTGCCCCCATCAGTTTCGATGTTTCTTTTCAGGAGTGTTTTTCCAGTTGGTGTTCTGGCGGCACTTTGGTGTTAATTTCAGACATAATTCGGAAAGATGCAGTAGCTTTATTGCAACTTCTCCAAGATGAAGCGATCGAACGTTTATTTCTTCCTTTTATTGCCCTTCAGCATCTAGCTGAGGTTGCTGAAGAGCAAGGAACCGTACCTAATAGTTTGCGAGAAATTATTACTGCTGGCGAACAGTTGCAAATTAGTAAAGCGATCGTCAATTGGTTTACTCAGCTAAAAGATTGCACTTTGCACAATCAATATGGCCCTTCTGAAAGTCATGTTGTAACGGCATTTACTCTCACGGCTTCACCTGAAAATTGGCCTAAATTGCCCTCGATTGGTCGTCCTATTGCCAACGCCAAAATCCACATCCTCGATTCACAATTACAACCAGTACCAATTGGTATTCCCGGAGAACTTTACATCGGCGGTGTTAGTTTAGCCAATGGTTATATCAACCGACCAGATTTAACCTCCCAACGGTTTATTGAAAATCCATTCTTAAATAGTGATGAGTTATTAGTTTTGAGTTCTGAATTAAAAGAAAACTCAAAACTCAAAACTAATAACTCAAAACTGTACAAAACTGGCGATCTAGCCCGCTATTTACCAGATGGTAACATCGAGTATATGGGTCGAATTGACGACCAAGTCAAAATTCGCGGATTTCGGATTGAGTTAGGAGAGCTCGAAACTGCTTTGGCACAACACCCAAACGTAGCAGAAGCTGTTGTTATTGTTAGGGAAGATATACCAGGCGACAAGCGTTTAGTTGCTTATGTAGTTGCGTCCAAAGAGTTAGCATTTTCAGCCAATGAACTGCGGCACTTTTTGCAAGAAAAGTTGCCTGAATACATGATTCCTAATGCTTTTGTATTTTTAGAAGCACTGCCTTTAACTCCTTCTGGAAAAGTAAATCGTCGAATCTTACCAGCGCCAGAAGGAAATCGAGAAGAACTAGAAACAGCATTCATTGCGCCTCGTACTCCTGTGGAAGAAAAGTTAGCTGAAATCTGGAAAAAGATTCTCGGTATCGATCGAGTTGGCATTTACGATCGCTTTTTCGATTTGGGCGGGCATTCTTTAAAAGTTACTCAACTAATCTTTAAAGTGAGAGATGCTTTTCAGGTAGAAGTATCGCTGCGACAATTCTTAGAAGTGCCGACCATTGCAGGAACTGCGGATGCGATCGCTCTTGCTAGTCAGACAGATTCCACTACTACATCAGCGAAAAAAGAAAGTATCGATCTAAATGCGGAAGCAATCTTAGATCCTACCATCTCTCCTGAAAATATTAATTTTGAATGGGATAAAGAACCATCCCATATCTTATTAACAGGAGCAACTGGATTTCTCGGTACTCACTTACTTAATGAGTTACTAAAGAAAACGCAGGCAAATATTTATTGCCTGGTAAGAGCATCCAACCTCGAACAAGGCATCGAAAAAATCCAAAAAAGTCTAGAACGCTATTTACTTTATAACCAACCTATCAGCAACCGCATCATCCCAGTTTTAGGAGATTTATCTCAACCATTTTTAGGACTTACATCACATGAATTTCGCGCACTGGCAAGCAAATTAGATGTAATTTATCACAATGGTGCATCAACAAATCTGGTTTATCCATACTCTGCATTAAAAGCGGTAAACGTTCTCAGTACGCAGGAAGTTTTGAGATTAGCCTGCATTATCAAAGTAAAACCAGTGCATTTCGTTTCTACCATTGGCGTATTTTCTTCGGATACTTACGAGCAAAATACAGTAGTTAGAGAACAAGACGAACTACCTGATAGTGAAAGTCTTTGTGAAGGTTACGATCAAAGTAAATGGGTAGCTGAAAAATTAGTTATGACTGCCTATTCTAGAGGGCTACCCGTTTATATTTATAGACCGGGATTTATCTCAGGAGACAGCCAAACGGGTATTTGCAATACTGCCGATCTGCTCCGCAGAATGCTTAAAGGCTGCATTCAAATGGGAAAAACACCTGATTTAGACATCATGGTGGACATGACTCCTGTGGATTATGTTAGCCAAGCGATCGTTCATTTATCCAAACAAAAAGAATTGGTCGGGAAAGCTTTCCATTTAGTTAACCCTCACCCCATTCCTTGGAATCAGCTTTGCGATTTCATTCGCTCTCTTCGCTACTCACTCGAACGCATTCCTTATAAACAGTGGAACTTTGAGTTATTAAAATCGGTTGAAAATTCAACAGAAAATGCTTTGCATCCACTGATCAGCCTTTTCGCTGATGAAGCCGTATCTTTACAGACAGTCAGAAGTATAAGTATTTGCTTTGATTCTCAGAAGGCGATCGATGGTTTAGCTGGTAGCAACATTAGCTGTCCACCTATAGATGAAAGATTGTTAAATATTTACTTTTCGTACTTACTGAAGTTTAGACTAACCGCGCCTTATACCAATTCCCTAAATGCGGACTACAGATAACGCCTCCAATATATATGCTCTTCCAAGAATTATAGATATTGTCTACTTATTTTGACGAACAGTAGAAACTAAAACTAGAAAACTTAGCGTGGGAAAAAATTCCGAGTTTTGATTTTTCAAAAATGCCAGATCAGATGACTCAACGTGAGTTCGATGGGAAATTTAAGTGTATTGGGTGGTCACAAATCACAGAAAAATACCACAACTAGGGACGAAAGGCAAAGCCTAATACCAATTTCCTAAAGTTCTGCTACAGATAAGGCATCTAAAATGAATTCCCATCCCGTCAAAGAAGCAATGATTTCTTTAGTCAACTTTTTTAACTCTTTTCGCACCGACTCTCTCACTCAACTCTTCTATTTGTTCAAATCTCAACCATTTCAATTGTTCTTTTAGATACCCCCACAGTCTTTCTATTGGGTTGACTTCTGGACTATAAGCTGGCTGAAATAGTAAAATCACATTCTCTGGTATGCTAAGATTTAAAGAACTATGAAATCGGCCGTTGTCTACTTGAATTATGTGCAAATCTGCTGGATACTTACTTGCAAACAGCTCCCAGAATTTCTCAAAGCATACTGTATCTAAATGGGTAAACTCATAAAAAAAACTTGCTCCTGTTAGCGGCTCTACTGCCCCATATAGCCACATATAAGTAAAGTCCCATTGCACCTTTCCTTGCGGTTTTATGCCACGACCTGTTAGCTTTCTTCTTTGTATTGTATGCAACCCTATCCGGCTTTCATCTTGGCTCCAATATCGCAGTTTTTTCCACTGTTTTAAAAAACTCTCGCTTTGTCTCAGACTGGCTTTGATGATAAGTGGGAGTTTTTTTTAAATTCTTCTACTGCCCCTGCTTTCTGTTTTTCACTTACCGGACGCGGCACTTTTAATTTGCTTTTGAGCCGATATCTTGCCCACTGATGTACTGTTCGATATGCCACTTTTACTTCACAACAGCTTGTCAACCATTGATGTACTTCTTTATAGCTACTGAATCCTTCTGGTTGTTGCAATTCCTGTTAGAATTTTTCTACGGTTTCTGGATTCATTATTCTCGGTCTTCCCGAACGGGGTTTCTGGGATAATAATTCTTCTATTCCCCCCGAGCGATAGCTAGAGAGCCATCTTTGTATTGTGGTACGATGTTTACCTAATCGCACAGCAGCCGACAATACACTGTCTACCCTTTTGGTTTTGAGCCAATACAGAACTAGCAGTTTTTCCTGACGCACAGCATCTTTCTCCTGATGCATCAAGTCTTTTAGTTCTTCTGGTGTTTCCACAATCTCAATCCGAACTACTCCTGACATTTTTATTCCAAATTTTTAACTACTAGCTTACAAAATTTGTCCTTACTAACTATAGCACTATTTTAGGAAAGTGGTATAAGTCCCTACTCTTTTGCTCTATAGACGAGACGAACTCAGCTTTTTAGGTTTAACGTTTATCATAAAAGTCTAATTCATTAAAAATCTGTAGTTTAGACTAACTAAAGATGAGAACGGTGGCCAAAGAAGAACTAGAGCCACCGTTAAGGAGAGAATGAGGGTGAAAAATAAAAACCTATCCACTCCTTAAATGAACAGTGAACGATTAAAGGACTTTCGTCAAGAAGCATACGAGTTATTGGTACGAGGCAAGGATGCAACAAAAGAGCTGATGGATGCAGTGATGACCACCAGGAATGCAGCCTGTTTGGCGGAATTTTCGCTCAGTCCGCTATTCAATCGTCAATGGTCAAGCATCTACGAGGCATTACAAGATTGTAGACCAGACCGGAAAAAACTGATGCTGCTGTATTTCCAGCAATTACAGGAGGAAGCACCCCCAACGGAACACATATTAGTGGCAATCGACCATACTGCATGGGGGAGAGCAGATGCCAAAACATTACAAGAAAGAACCCATGAATATCACGAAGGCGTAATTATTGGACAGGGGTACAGTACAATTGCGTGGATACCCGAAGCAGAAGGAAGTTGGGCATTACCCCTACTACATGAACGAATTAGTAGTTGGTCTTCACCAATAGAAAAAGCAGCTTCCCAACTCAAACTTGTTTGTGAACAGAGCATCAATCCAGTCTTAGCAGTTTTAGATGCTGAATATGGCAATACAAATTGGGTACTGGCGCAAGCAGATATTCTTGCTGATTGTTTAATGAGAGTCCGAAAGAATGCCTGCTTGTGGTCAGCACCACCAACCTATAGTGGTCGTGGCAGACCACGGAAACATGGGTCAAAAATGAGGCTTAACGACCCAACCACATGGCTGATCGCGGATACTGCGATCGAAATTGACGAACATCCAGATTTGGGACAAGTCCGAGTCAGTCAATGGCTAGACTTACATTTTTATCGTGCGCCTGGATAGAGAGTCAATTTAATCCTCGCCCTTAAGAATGAAGCCCATATCAAATGGTCAGCCATTTCCACCCTTATGGTTGGCTTGGGTGGGAGAACGAACTCTCCCTCTAGAAACAGTCGGGTTCAAATATTTACGACGTTTTGGAGTGGATCATTGGTATAGGTTTGCATTCGCAACGACTACACTGGACATTGCCTAACCTGAGAACTCCCGAACAATCCGAGCGTTGGAGTGATTTAATGCCGCCCCGGAGTTGGCAACTCTGGCTAGCTAGGGATTTAGTGGTTGAGAATGTATTACCTTGGCAATCTGCTACGATTAATTTAACCCCTGGACGTGTTGCTCAATCAATGTTGTCGCTTTTAGTTGACATTGGTACTCCTGCAAAAATGCCTAAACAGAGGGGAAAATCCCCCGGCTGGGAAAAAGGAAGGGTACGGACGGTAGCACCGCGATATCCCACTGTGAAAAAACGGGTTTCTCGACGTAAAAAGTCTTCAAGATTAGTTATTTAATCTTCTCCCTCTTGAGTTTTTGAGTAACACCTTGCCGGAGATTCAAAGGCGGCTACTTTTGGCTGCAATCATTTTTTACTCTAAACTACAGTTATTTAGATGTTCAAATGCTTAAACATTCAAACAACATCTAAATGCTTATGAGGTTGTCGTCGGGATTGAACTTTTGGAGGTATTGAACAACGAACTTTTTCTGAGCTGACCGCGATCTAAATTTTAAACATTCAAACATCTAAATGTTTAGAGGCTGTCGTCAGGCTTGAACTGTTGGAGGTATTGAACTACAGACTTTTCCAGCAGCTCACTCATTTCCAGAGCAGAGCGCGCTGCTGCGGATTTAAGTTGGCGGTGCAGTTGTTTGGACAGGTAAAGTGTAGTGCGAACAAAGTTGAGGTCTTTGCTTTTGGATAGCGCCACACTGGGTGAAAGGTCAGGTTCACCTGCTTTGAGTTTCTTGGCATTCAGTAAATCATCAAAGCGACTCATGGCAGTATCTCCTTTCCAACAGCGGCGTAGCACCCCCAAGCAGCTTTAGCGTAAGGGTCTTTGATAGCGTTTACAGGAACCCCAACGAGGGCAGCTTTTTGAAATACCGCCAGCATCCTTATATCAGACTTGAAAATGTTTAATCCTGCTTTTTCTATCGTTGCGCTAGATGGGGCCGCGACTTTACTCGGAGCGGGTGGGATGACTGTAAGTAGGATGCGGTAATTGGATTTGAGCGAATACAGAGCCTCGACCATTTGCAGCCAGAGCGATCGCATCCTCTTCGCAAATCTCCAGTACGTTTGCACTTTCAAAGAAGTAGCCCGTCTCTATTCAGTACCGTTAGAATTATTGACCTTGCTCCGGTTCCTCAAAGATTGAGGTCAGACAATCCGGGATGATCCTCGGGACGATGACCCAATATCCAGTGGTATTTGCGATCGCTCTGCTGAATTGGCAGGTCGTTAATGCTGGCAATACGCCACCGCATGAATCCGTGTTCGTCGAACTCCCAATTTTCATTACCGTAAGAACGGAACCAGTTCCCGGCATCATCATGCCATTCGTAAGCAAACCGGACAGCAATTCGGTTATCCCCAAAAGTCCAAAGCTCCTTGATAAGATGGTAGTCCAATTCCTTAACCCATTTACCTGTCAAGAACTGTACGATCGCATCACGACCAGATAGGAATTCACAGCGGTTGCGCCAAACGCTATCCGGCGTGTAAGCGAGTGATACTCGTTCAGAGTTACGAGTATTCCAAACATATAAATGCGATTCGGACTTTTTGGATGGCGGATTCATTATCAAAAGGTGGCAGCGGTAGTCGAGGATTTTCGGGGTTGTTCATAGTGTGGTAGCGTAAAATAATAGCCTTTCAAGCGTTTCTATGAGCTTGTTCCAACTATACAAGAGGCGATTTACTCTGGTTTATTTCTCCCTCATTGAGTGCTGTGAGTTGAGTCCAAAGTGAACGACAAACAGCCGGCTTGGAAGATTACTGACCACTTTTACGGCGCTTCAAATCTGTGCCATACCGCCATCAACAAACAGCTCGATGCCGTTGACAAAGCTGCTGTCGTCACAAGCGAGAAAAACAACGGCTTTGGCAATTTCATCGGGCGTCCCTACTCTTCCCAGTGGGATGGTGGTGGCTTGGCTATCTACGAATTCCTGCACCTGCTTATCATTGAGTCCCAAGTGATTGTAACCAGGAGTAGGAACTACGCCAGGGCTAATGGCGTTAACTCGAATATGGCGCTCTTTGAGGTCGAGCGTCCAATTGCGGGCAAACGAGCGCACTGCTGCTTTGGTAGCGCTGTAAACACTGAAAGCTGGAGTACCCACGGTAGAAGCAGTCGAGGCATTCAGAATGATGGAAGCGCCCTCTTGTAACAGAGGCAGTGCCTTCTGCACGGTGAATAGCACACCTTTAACGTTAGTGTTGAACGTTTTGTCAAAGTGTTCTTCGGTGATTGCTCCGAGTGGGGCGATTTCTCCACCGCCAGCATTGGCGAAGACCACATCGAGGCGACCTTGCTCTTGTTTAATCGCGGCGAACAGGCGATCGAGGTCTGCCAGATTAGAGACATCGCTCTGAACACCAGTGACTTTTTCACCAATCTCTTTCACGGCGGCATCGAGTTCAGTTTGACGGCGACCTGTGATAAAGACATACGCTCCTTCGGTGACAAAGCGCTTGGCAGTGGCAAGACCGATGCCGCTAGTGCCGCCAGTGACAAGAGCGACTTTTCCTTCTAGTTTTTTCATTTTGAATAAGTCCTGTGGTATTGCACTTGCTGCTTACAACTTTGAAAACAGCATATTTAATCCTTCGGTCATCGTGGGATGAGCCAAAACTCCATCGCGCAGAACGATGTGCGGCATCTGAGCTTGCATCACCATCTGCACCGTCAAAATCACTTCACCCGCTTCATGACACAAGAGTGAACATCCGAGAATCCGACCTGTTTCAGTATCCACGATCGCGTTCATCATTCCATCGGTTTGACCCTCTGTTTGGGCTCGCGTAATGTCTGCAGCACCCAGCTACTCGGATGGCATAATAATACCCTTATTGCTGTGCTCCGGTTTCGGTCAGACCAACATGAGGCAGTTCTGGATTGATGAAAAGACAGGATGGAACCATCAATCAAGTTCGCTTTGACAATCCGATAATCGTCGAGTACCGCATGGGTGTATTACGGCCCCCCATTGATATCGCCTAACGCCCAGATATTCGGTACGTTCGTCTCCCGGCACTCGTTGACAATGAATGCGCGCCCATCGGTTGCCACACCCTCCGCCATCAACGGCAACGCGCAAATGCGAACATTGAAGTTCCATTGGACGATCGGCATCTCGAATCTGATGTTTAGTTGCACTGCCAGAGCAATCGACCCTTAACACCTTCGCCTTCAGCAATTATTTGCTCCATTCGTCCCATGCTGCCAAAGCCACTTTTGCAATGACCTCCTCGCGTACCGCATCGTTTGCCCCAGAGTCTGAAACAAAAACTGCAATCGCGATATGCCGTCCGTTCGGGAGCGTCACGATTCCAACATCGTTGGTTGCAGCCGTCACTCCATTTACAGTAGACGAAGTACCCGTTTTGTGAGCCACAACCGTCCCATTAGGCAACAGTCCTTTAATGCGCTTTGGACCTGTAGTTGTCTCTGTCATCAATTGCAGCAATAAAGCTTGACTAGATTTTGAAAGCCCTTTTCCCTCGTGAAAGGCGCGCAACAAAACGACGGCGGCATCAGGTGTCGCATAGTTGCGGTACTTCACTGCTGTCCCTTGCGCCAGCTCCTTCTCCGTGTGAGCAACAACGATATCGTTTACGCCAAGACCGCGCAAATACTCAGTGACAACCCTTGGTTCACCAAGGAGTTTTAAGAGAACATCACAAGACGTACCATCACTTTCAGAAACCATGTACTTTAATAGTTCAGCCAGACTGAATTCCATTCCCTGCGATGAATCGTCGAGAATCCGACTACCCTGGAGGATATCGCTGGCTTCTACACGAATTTTCTGGTCTAGCTTCAGTTTTCCTCGGTCTACTTGAGCCAGAACAGCCATTGCAATAGGAAACTTGTAAACGCTTTGCATCGGAAATTGCTGATTTCCATTTAGAGTGACTGACTCTCCGGTTTCTAGCACTGTGGCTGTAACTCCAACACGCCCTCGAGCCACCTGAGAAATTAGTTCGATTTGATCGCGTAATTCGTTGGTGCGATCGGCGTTGGATATTGTGATACCGCTCGGTGCACTTGTCTCGTTGTTGGGGGTGTCTTCTCTATTACTGGAGTTAACGCTTGTGCAACCAAGAGTCAGTAAACACAAGCAAAATGTGTAAAGCAAAGCTTTTTTAATCGCTGGAATCATGTCAATAGTTCTCGGTTAGGGTTAAGCCGTATTAAGGATAGAATAAGTTAAGGATCAGATTTTAATTCCTGTACCTCTGTGCGTTGGCTTTTTAGAGGGAAACTTACAGCGAGCTTTTTTGATGGTTTTAGGGTTAACCGAGAAGTATTGGCTTGACACTCCTTACGCTGCAACAGGCTCTGATATACCAATACATAGCTGACAAAACCAGGAAAATGTTGGAGGCGATCGATTCAGGCAAACACATTTGGATACTGTTGGGGGAAATCTTGCCATCTGCTAAAGATATTGCGAAGGAGTACCAACAATTGTTCAAATAAATTTTAGGAGCATTACCGTTGTGAGCCAAAAAAAAGTAAATCCCCAGACGTAGATATTGTACATATGACGCCCGGTGCAAGAGTTCGCGTTCGGTGGTCAAGTAGCATCCGCTCTTTCTCGCAGCCATCCCGACCTTCTGGGCCATCCCGACCCTCCCAACCTTCCCAACCTTCCCGACCTTCTGGGCCATCCCGACCCTCCCAACCATCTGGGCCATCACAACCACCAATGCCCAGACGATGATTAACACCATAATCTGCATTGCTAGCATCAATATCTCTCTGTGACAACTCCACCACCGTTCGCTTTATTGCCCACTGCAAAACCACCACAGCCGGAAGCATCGGTACCAGAACCAGTTTCCACTCAATCAAAGGAGCCTAGTTTAATGAGCAAACTGCAAGCACCGGACAAAGAAGCCACGGTCAGTTTTACTGTGGATATGTCCGTCGGGAGAGCACCGCAAACTGTCGGTGCTGGCAGCAAAGACGGGGCGCAAGAAAGTGAACCAGAATGCGGATGCTGTTGGAGGATGGGTTGAAGGAGGGGGATGCGTAGGGCGATCGGGCTGTGAGTTTGGACTTGCGTAATCACAGATATAGGGGCTTTTCAAGGGAGATTGCCCTACAAAACGCTAATTCTAGGTGATGTTGTGTTTGAGCAAAAGCTATTCCAGGTGTACTACGGCTACCTCAACTTGGGGCTTTTTGTCTTCGGCGAACGTTTCCGATACGATGAGGTGGAGCGGATTGCTGCGCTGAGGGAACGGGGCTGGATCTGTTTTAGTTGCGGATACTGGAATCGTTAGAACAGGTTGTAGTGTTAACTAGACCTCTCCCATAATTCCAATCCCTTTCCCCGCTTGGTTTCTGACGGAAGGTTCCTGCAGGAACCTTCCGTCAGAAACCAACGCGTCCATAAGGGTTTCAACGGTCTATCGATAAAAACGGCCCAATTTTATCACCTAAATTT
>NZ_JAUBQD010000157.1:0-1598 GCF_036701085.1 Microcoleus sp. Pol7_A1 | reverse complement strand
CCGAAAAGATTACTTATTAATAGCCAAACAAAGACGCCCCACCCGAAACAAAAGAAGACAGGCAATTAAAAAACAACGTAATTGCTCAACTAGGGGAAAAAAGGGAGCCATGAATAGAGAGGGCTTGTTGAATAGCTTGATAAGCAGTTAAGCCCTGCCTTTTACCCGTATTGACAACTGAACGAACCGCCGCAAATAAATCTCGCCCCCATTCGGAACGAAAGCAATTAGTCACGCGACGAAATATCACGCTCATCCGAATCGCTTGTTCGCTAGAATTATTTGTCGGTGGAATTGCAGCATCTTCCAGAAATAAAAACAAATTATCCATCAGCTTGCCATAGCGTTTTCGCAACCGAACACCATCCGGTTGATATGGCATTAAACTCAAAATTGTGATTAATCTTTCTCGTAAATTACTGCGATATCGCTCCTGTCTTGCCTCCTCCATCCTGTCGCGTCGTCGATGGATGACAAAAGCTCTTAATAATAACCTCTTCATCGCCCTTGGCAAAAATCTTGTCTCCTGCATCAATGGCATATTGACAATCCCGCAGTTGATGGGCTAAACACACCTGCCATTGTGCTGCTGGGTGATTTTTTTGAGCACTAAAAAGGTCTGATACCCACAGTTGCGGGCGATGTTCTCCGAGAACTTCACTAATTACTCCAGCCCCTCGACTGGGACGGATGACATGCAGGCAAATATCTTGGTTCTGAAACACCCATTCCCATTGGTTTTGTCCGTTCACTCTGGCACTGGTTTCATCCGAGCAAATTAATTTTGCCTGCCGCAAACGTTGCAGTATTTGATTTACCTGGTCATCTAAACTGGTTTTGACGGTACTTAAGAGGTTGGCGATCGCTCCTTCGGAGATATTGAGTCCAAAAACTTCCGCCAAGATTCCCGACAGCCGTTCGTAGCCGATCGCATGAGTGTAGCGCAAATATGTAACCAAGCTTTGAATTGAGCGGACATTTGGTGAGCCTGGTTCCATTCCAGCAGGTACCGGGGCCAGATACTCGGTTTGACAACAGGGGCAGCGACCGCCATAGAGCTCGATGCGGGTGACGATCGGACGAATTGGTGGTAGTTCAATTTTGTCATAGACCGCTTGCAATTTTTGGGACGTGGCAGTGACTGTTTCTGAACACTGGGGGCAACTTTTGATTTGAGCGACAATGATTTTGTCGGGTTCGGGATGTAGATGTCTTCCCCCTCCTGCTCTGCCGATGCTTTTTTGTCTTTTGACTCCTTCTATTTTCGATGGCTTCGGCTTGATGTTGGGCTTGAATCCTTTTGATGGTGGAGTGCTTGAATTCGAGCTGGTTTTGGCGGGAGATGAGTTGGGTTTTGATTCGTCAGTGTCTAATGCTGCCCGCAGTTTTTGGATTTCCTGCCATAGCTCTACTATCAAGGCGTTTTTGGCCTCATCCGATAGTTGTTTTAGGTCAGGGAGTTTTTTCATTCCTTTATCTAATGTCTATCTCGTTCTCTTGTCAAGGGGGTTGAGCAATTACAAAACAACTTCAATATATCAAAAGAAACTTAGCTCATATTAAACAGCTAATCGATTCAGGTGCGACCCTAGAAGGTC
>NZ_JAUBQD010000156.1:0-1611 GCF_036701085.1 Microcoleus sp. Pol7_A1 | reverse complement strand
CTGAAAAAGTAAGAAAACAGCATTTAGAAAGATGAATGAACTCGCAAGTCCCTTGATAATATAAGCTTTGTTGACGATATTTTGTCCAAAGCATAATCTTTATTAATCATCACAGGTGGAAAACAGGAAAAAAAGTGTATATTCTGAAATAGACATAAAAAAAGCCAAAAAGCCTGCCGTAGCAGGGCCGAAAGATTCATCACCAGAAAAGTTATGGCGATGGTGGTTTGAGAAGTATTAGAAAGTTTAGCCATCACTCTACCGAGGCTGAATCTTCTTTTACCTTCTCCAAATTTGCCCTCAATCGAGTTACGAATTCTCTCGTCTTCTAAAGCTTGTTTCTTCGTTGACTTACTAATATTTGTCGCGGGTCTTCCTAAAGGGGTACCACTCATTCTAATTCCTCTTTCTTTGCACCAAGCTCGATTCTCGCGAGTTCGATAAATTCGATCTACATGAATTGATTCGGGATAGAAGCCTGTGAACCATTTAAATTCTTCTACTTGGGTTTTTAAGTCTACAGATTCGTTAAAATTATCCCAACTAATCCGATCTAGAAATACATAGCCGTTACGACAACTCGCTGACAGCTTTGCCCCAAATTCGACGGATTTCCCGGCTTTTCCTCTAACGATCGGGCGGATGTGTGGTTGTGTTAAACTTACCCCAACTGTCCTCAATACTATGTGTTTTATTTTCATACATCCATAACTGTTGACGGTAGACTTCTGTGACTACTAATAGCATTTTATAATAAAATTTACTCAGCCACGTTAGCTCACCCATAGCCGCGATATGAGCTAAATTTCTTTTAATATATTGAAGTTGTTTCTTAATTGCTTTTCTTCGTTTTTTTTGTGATGGTCTTCGTTTCTTTGCTACTGTCAAGTATTCTTTTCTGGCTAGGTTTCGATAAGTTCTTGGTTTTTTTTTAGTGGTGACTGAATTTGAGTGTGCCAAGCATCTATGATTGTTTCGGTTTGTTCCCTGGCGTGATTCAATATTCCTAAGTCGTTAGGATATTTAATGTCGGCTGGCGCACAGGTTGCGTCTAATATTAATTTTCCTTGATTTTTCGGCTCGCTGATGTCCGATGACTTTTTATCGACTACTTTGCCTGGTGCTTCGGTCTGCTCTTTGACCATTTTTTCATTAATTTTATTGACTAGGTTGACACCTATTCTCTGTCTAAAGTGAACCAACATTGATGAGTCGAATGGTGCTTCACTGCTATAGCTGGTCATGCCTATAAAGTATTGTAAGTAGGGGTTTTCTCGGATTTGTTCTATTGTTTCGCGATCGCTGGTTCCTAACCTTTCTTTAATAATTAATGCTCCCAACGCCATCCGAAAAGATTTCGCTGGAGCTCCCATATCTACGGAAAAGTTTTGAGCATATTCTGCTTCAAATGCTGACCACGGAATTAGTTTCGCCATGATTACCCAACGATTATCTTCTAACAATTGCCCCTCAAAAGGCAAGTCAAAGTTGGATGGCGGGTTTGGGCTTGGGTCAACTTTTCGGTACATTACGAAAGTGATGTTGTACTAGGCTTTGGACAGATTTTAGCTCATAAGCTTGCACACGCTCCGCGTTCAAACCAGTCAAAGT
>NZ_JAUBQD010000155.1:0-1642 GCF_036701085.1 Microcoleus sp. Pol7_A1 | reverse complement strand
CTTACTTAAATGGCTTAATTGGTAAGCGAAGAAATGTTTGAGTATAAATACTCATCGCAAAAGTGACACGCTCCCTAGAGGTCTGGTCTTTCGACGAACATAGAGTAGGACTCAAGCCGATTATCCGTAAAGTATGGGCGCCAATTGGAGAAAGACCTCAACTGAGTGGTTGAACACCGTTACGAATGGGTATATCTGTACGGATTTGTCAATCCTCCAACCGGAAAAACCGAATGGTTTATCATTCCGATAGTTAACATAGAATGGTTAAATCTAGTATTAGAACAGTTTGCTTTACAAACGGGAGCGGGACAATCCAAAACTATCTTGTTAGTCATGGACAGAGCCGGCTGGCATATAAGCGAGCGAGTGGTTGTTCCATCAGGAATTCATGTAGAATATTTACCACCTTACTCTCCAGAACAACAGCGGGCCGAAAGGTTGTGGTCTGTAGCTGATGAACCATTAGTCAATAAAAGTTTCGAGCGGATACAAGACTTGGAAGCAGTTCTGGAAGAACTTGTCAAATTTTATCGACAACTATGACAGAACCAATCAAAAATCTTACCCATTATTATTGGTGGTCCAATAACTGATCGCCAAGAGCAGCATAGCTGGTAATTTTTGGGCATTCTTATCTAAATAAGCACCAACGAGGTCGCGCCAGCTTGTCGAGCGAATAGATTCACTTGTTTACTAATTTTTGAGGGGCTATATTTATTGAAATTAGTGACAGTTTTTCTGCAAAATTTACCCCAATGTTTGGTTTTTATAAGAACACTTAGGGTCAAGTTTTTTGGGATTCTTATAAAGGGGGTAACTAACCCGGATTTGGTATAATTTGACATAACAGAGCAAAAAAAGAATTACTATCCATTTTTATTCTACTTAATTTACTACTTTTTTTCGTAAACAAATCGGTGCTTTTTTGTTTTGAGATTGTCCGGGGGTGGGTTATCTTTTTGCCCGTTTGCGCCCCGGACTGTGAGGGTATCGCCGTCGCCGACGCTAACTACCTGAGCATTAAGAAATTGATTGTTTGGCGATTGAGAAACTTGAGCCGTAATTGTCGAGACGATCGGAACGATAAACATTAATGTTAGAGTCCGTTAGTGTTTGCTAGGTGCTTAATTGCTGTCTTTGCTGCGGTGCTTGGGGCTTCGGGCGATCGAGTTCTCCCGTTTTTTACTGCGCAACACTTCGCATCTTCCACGGCTTAAGCCGACTCAAAAGTCTAAATATTTGCTTAAACTATAACCAAACACAACAAAATATAACTTTTACAACTTGAGCGAACTGCTCAAAATCTGTGCGCGATAGTTGCGGCCGATGGGTCTATCAGTCAAGAAAAATCAACGTAAACCAAGAAAATCACAATAAGTCAAAAAAATCACAATAAGTCAAGAAAAGTCAACCAAAACCAAGAAAATCACAATAAGTCAAGGAAAGTCAACCAAAAGCACGGTTTATCTACTGGTAAACCGAAAATAAATTATGGGCGATCGAGCTACCACATCAAGCCGATCGCCCGTTTTGCGATTTTTAGATTTTAGATTTTGGATTAGATACAGCACTTCCGGATGTTATGAGGTACAGTAGCAGCAATTAGTAAACCAGTTTTTGAGATGTTTGGGATTCATTA
>NZ_JAUBQD010000154.1:0-1657 GCF_036701085.1 Microcoleus sp. Pol7_A1 | reverse complement strand
AGTAAGAAAAGACTGATTAAATCTGGATCGATCGCTCTTAAAGCTAACTTGAGGAGTGCTTTTTAGTTCGAGAAACACCTTTTTTAACCACAGGATAACGAGTACGAGGTGACCTTGGTTGCCCAGTGGGCCAGCCAGGAGACTTTCCACGGAGTTTGGGAGCTTGAGCCGGTGTACCAATCGCCACTAAAACTCCCGGCATCGCCTGAGCGACTCGACCAGGGGTTAGCTGGCTCAAGGGTTTTTGCCACGGTAAGGGTCGATCGTTAACAATGAAACGAGCTAGCCAAAGTTCCCAAGTAATCATCGGCATCAAATCACTCCACCGCTCACATTGCTTGGGCGTACTCAATTTGGGCTTCGTCCAATGCAGACGTTGCGAATGCAAATCGATACCAATGATCGATGCCAAAGCGTCGCAAGTAGAGCTGCCAGATTTCACTTAAAAGAGGCATTTCTTCCCCCAGCCAGATCAACCATAAAGGCTTGGACATTTTCCCAGTATAAATTCGGTCGCTACGCTCGATGAGAATAAGTTGCATTGGCTGATGTGGGGCAGCTCGGAAATGCAGGTCTTTCCACAAACTAATCCGTAGTTGCCCCAATCGAGGATGTTTTAATTCTTGACTTTCAATCGCTGCTGTCCAAGTGCTAGAATCATTGAGTTTGAATTTATTTCCATGTAGGTAGGGACGACCTTTACCGCCATAGGCTGGTGGCGCAGTCCACAAACATAGATTGGAACGGAGTCGGATTAATTTGTCTGCGGGAATGTGAGCCGTCTTCAGTATAAATGGGGCGCATCCATATTCGCTATCCCACAAAGAAATCGGTCGTGAGGGTAAGTATTTACAAAGCTGTTTGAGTTGCCATACAGCTTTATCGATCGGACTTTGCCAACTGGTAATCCGTTCGTGTAAAAAAGGTAAAGCCCAACTGCCAGTATCTTCTGGTATCCAGGCAATCGTACTATATCCTTGACCAACAGTAATCGGACGATTACCATAAATGCCAGTCGGTTGATGTTCGATCGTTCTTTCTTGCAACCTCAGCGCATCTGGTCGCGGCCAGGCTGTATGGTCGCCTGCTAGTATGGGACGTACATCCGTTGGCATCTGTTTGATGTAAAGCTGCATCAACTTGTGACGTTGCGGTCTACAATCTTGCAAGGCTTCGTAAATGCTTGACCAAGCGCGTCGAAACACAGGAGATAATGATAGGTCTGCCAAGCAGTAAGCATGACGAGTCAGCAGCACGGCATCTGTCAATTCAAATGTGGCGTCTTTAGCTCGGGTGAGATGTTGATAGGCCTCTTGACGAAAAGCTTTGAGTTTGTCAGCTTGAATCATAGGTAGATGTAAGTTGGTGGTACAACTTTCAATTTCTACCAGATGGGAGTACCAGTGTCATTAGTACACTGGTACTTTTGTTTGCCCAATTCTTGTGAGTACAATCCGCTTAATTAAGCGAGAGTCATTCCCCGCCAGGTTCCTGAAATTTGAGCCATCAGAGAGAGTGCTGGCGAATCCAAGAGAACGTCAACGGTCGCGCTTACTTCTATCTTATGGTTGAGCCTCATAACTTGTCGCCAGCGACCGTTGCCGTTCAAGAGTGCGGTGACGATCACGATTTAATCGCTGTTTAGTCTAAACTCCAA
>NZ_JAUBQD010000086.1:0-22717 GCF_036701085.1 Microcoleus sp. Pol7_A1 | reverse complement strand
TGCTTACTTAAATGGCTTAATTGGTAAGCGAAGAAATGTTTGAGTATAAATACTCATCGCAAAAGTGACACGCTCCCCATCCTAACTTTCTTAAGAGGGGGAAGGGGAAGGAAAAACTATCTTCCCTCTTCCGTTGTCCTTTTGACAACAGTCGTACCCACAACTGTCAACTGTCAACTGTCAACTGAAACTTTTAATTCGATCGCACTGACGGTACAAACTGCTGCAAGTAACTTTTCTGCCACAAAATAGAAAAACTGTTGCCTATTTGGCTTAAACTATCAAATTGAGGAATTAATTGAGATTCTTGGCGCTGGTCTAAAACAGCGATCGCCGAAAAGAATACAGCTAATACTAACAAAAATACTACCATCACACTAAATAAAATAGTCCAATAAACTAGGAATTCGCTTGTGTAGCTGACCCCGAATATCCAGTTAATTACTAAATCCGATAAATACAAAAATAGCCCTACTGAAAACCCCACCGCGAACAATAGCCACGTCCACTTAAACATATCTGTTGCTGTATTGCTATTTTTAGACCCCGAAAGTTCTAACTCTCTAATTTTGCTGTTAATATTTGATGTAATTTCATACAAAGTAGACTGCAAACAATCTCTGATATAATTGAGCTCATTGTCGAGGTTTATGCACTTCTCGGAGGTGCTTTTGTCAAAGCTCAGATTTTGGAGTTTTTTGCGGTGCGCAGCCAGTTTATTGTCGAGAGTGTAATCCCATTTTTCCAGCCGATCTACAGTCAAATACAAAAGTTCCCTATTAGCATCTAACAAGCTCTGGCAATTTATGATCGACTTAACTAACTTGCTGAGATTGTCGATCTGCTCGTCTACAGTATTTTGGTATTCCCTCTGTTTAGCTGACAAGAAACTTGCCATCTCGACATCCCGATCGCCGCACAGCGACAAAGCCTCACTATACACCTCGTCAATTTCATCTTTACATAGATACAGTGAGGCTTTGCACTCCTCAATTTCGGGAATAGTCAGAGATTGTAAGGGCTGATATTCTACATGAAATTTATATGCCAGTGCTGTCATAATCTGCGCCGATTTTCGGTTTAGCTTGTCTTTGTAAGGTTCTAAAATAATTGCAGCTCGATTTTTGACTCTCGCTTCCCGGTGGTGCAGGAACTCAAAAATTTTGGCAAGTATTTTGGAGAATTCCAAGTCATTAAAATTATTTTCCGCAACTTGCAAAAAGTTTGTTACCGCTGCATCGTTTTCGGCACTCAATTTATACGATCCCGTAACTGCGATCGCAGCAAATACTCGATCGAGCCAAAACAGATATTCCTCGCAATCCATTGGCAGGTTCGGCAGCAGCCAGCTAGGGCCGTACACCCAAAAATCGAGACAATTCTCATCTTCCTTACCGCTGTCATTTCTGCTGCTGTCGTCCAAAGCAAATTTGTTGCTTGCTAATAGTTGAATTTGCTCTTCTACAACCCGTCGCTCAATTTCACCTGCATTGATTGTGACATTTACACCACCTTCCTTGCCTTGCCCTTGTCCTGCTTCATCCAACCAAATTGACTTAATACTAACCGCCGCAGACCACCGAATTAAAGGAGTCGATCCCCCTCGCGCTTCCACCTCTAACGCCGCCAGCAAATTTTTGCTAAAATGGCTTGCTCTAGCCGCTCTCTCACTTGATATCAGCCCATCTCGCACCTTCCCAAATGCCTGAATTGCCAAAGCGCGAAACAGCAAATTCGGATGCGGTTTTCTGAGGGGTTCCGATATATTTCTCCTTAATATTTCGCTGTTAGGTACGCCCAAAACTTCAGCCAAAGGCTCGATCCCGCACTGCCGCAGGATTTTTTCAACAGTGTTTATTCTTTGCCAAGGTTGAGTATATTTAGTGAGAGTGAAGATTAGCGCTGTGCCGCTGCATTCTATTGACTCAGGGATGCTGGTGCGATCGACTTTCCACAGATTGCTCGTCATAATTTGTCGCCATGACAATTGCTAGATATGGACGGCGTTGTTTGATGCTGAATTCAGCATTACATCTATTGCTGCTTTTTGTCAATATTAGTCCTCGACAGGGAGCGAAAAACCCGGTTTCATGAGTAAATTTATCCTGACTAAAGCCCAGATTTTTCTTATAAACCGGATTGAGCAAGACCAAGTTGCATCCCAAACTAAATATATAATTTTGCAGTAGTCGGTGAAATGTCAAAATTTTAGGTTCGGTCAGGAAACCCAACCTATTATAGTTATTTATTTTTCGGAGTTTTTAATATTTGGTCGCTCACCATTCGGTCAACGATTAAGTCGCTGATAATTTGAGCCCCGTGGGAGGTAAAGTGCAAGCCGTCATTATTTTTTACATAGCCTCGCTTACCTGATTTATTAGCAACTACAGGAACAAATTTTCCTGCTTGTGCAAAAGTCTCCCAAGTAGAAATGAATTCGATTTTAGATGAAGATTTACTGGCATTTTTATAAATATCATTCATAATGGGAAAAGCTTTGATATAAGAAGATTTATTAGGTATGGATTGACCGATCCAATACACTTTTCTCACGACGGATGACGAATCCAGTAAATTGGCATATTTTTCAACTCTTTCTTGATAAGCTTTTTGCCATTCTTTGGTCAGAACAACCCGGGCTTTTCCTTGATAATCAGTGATATTTTGACGGTCATTGGCTCCGAACAAAACTATCACTACATCCGGCTGGTAATTATTAATAATTTGGCGAGTTCTGGCATACCAGTCATAATAATCTATCCGATTTAATCCGGTCGATACCTTGTAGTCAATTTTCGTATCGGCGATATTGTATTTTTTCTTAAGAGTGTACTGGAGTTGAATTCCTAAGTCGAACATTACGGAATCTCCAATAAATAAAAATCTCCGATAAGGTCTGGTCAGCTTCGGTTTAGCTGGGGTTGGTTTTTTAGCATTAGCAGGCTTTTGGGGTTTAACGGCCGCTTTTGTTTCGGTTTCGACAGGAGAAATCTCTGGTTCTTTGGGGAGGCTATCGAAGTTAATATCTTTAATTTTGCTCCAAAAATCTTGTTCGGATTTTCGGAAACCGTCTATTTCGATCTGGCTTGCGGCTTGTTTAATTTCTGGACTGGCGAAAGGAGTTGAAGCAAAGCTTTTGAGAAATAATGATAAGTTTGAAAATATTAAAGTGAGAATTACAGAAGTAACAATCAGCAAAATTTCCCGGTCTTTCATATTTCTTAGAAATTAAAGTAAATAAAAGGCGGAACGGTACTCGGCCCCAACATCAAGATAGCATACACGAGCAGCGAAACTAAGACAACCCGAAAGAAAATGTTTTTTAATGACAGTACGGTTTGCAATAGTTTGGCGAGGCGATCGCCCCAAAAGTTGAGCGCGCCGATGACTGCAATTACTAAATACAATTGCCAAAAGTTAAATTGAAAAGTTGCGACGGCAGGATGGATAATTCCTTCAAAAAAACTCACCGCAGTTTCCCAGTTGGGAGTGCCGAAAAATACCCAGCTACAAGTAACAAAACTAAATGTTAACAACCAACTGCAAAATTTAGCAAATCTGGGAAAGGCATAGTCTAATTTAAAGTGGATAGCTTGGGGAATATCTTTACATAAATGGTTGACAATTAATCCTAAACCGTGAATTGCTCCCCAGAAAATAAAGTTTAAACCTGCGCCGTGCCACAATCCACCGATCGCCATTGTTAAAAATAGATTTAGGTACTTCCTCAACTTGCCGTATTTATTGCCGCCCAAGGGAAAGTAAAGGTAATCCCTCAGCCACTCGGAAAGACTGATGTGCCACCTTTTCCAAAATTTTTGCAGGCTGAGCGATCGGTATGGCATATTAAAGTTGGCAATGGGTTTGAAACCCAGCAAACAGGAGATGCCGTTGGCTAAATCCGAATAGCCGCTAAAATCTACGTAAATTAAACAGGAATAGGAAATTGCCGCGAGGATTAAATCGATGCTGCTGTACTGCTGGGGAACTTTGAATGGCAAGTCAGTGAAGTTAAACAAAAAGCTGGCTAAAGTATATTTCTTGAAGAGTCCAGACAGAATCAAAACTATAACTTCTTCGATTTGATAGTCGTACTTTTCCGGGGAATTTAGCTGCAAGTAAAATTCGCGAGCTCGCGAGATTGGCCCGGAGGCAATTTGCGGAAAGTAGGTAATGTAGGCGGCGTAGTCTACAAATTTCGGACAGGGGATTTTTTGCTGGTAGCAGTCGATTAAATGGGAAATCATTCTAAAAGTGTAGAACGACACGCCGACGGGGGCGATTATTTGCACAACTTGAAAGCTGGCTGGAATTTGTAGCTGGTTTAGTACCTCAAATAAAGAAGTTACAAAGAAGTTGCAATATTTAAAGATGCCGAGATAGGCAATGTTGACAATTAAGCCGGAGATTAAAGCAAGTTTTTTATATTTACCGTTGCAGAGAACTCGGAGAATGATATAATTGCAGACAGTACAGAAAACGAGGAGCAAGAGAAAGTCGAAACTCCAAAATGAATAAAATAATAAACTGGAAACTAACAAGACAATTTTATACAACTCGACTTGGGGTTTCACAGAGACGATGGCGCTAAAAATAATTAGGAAAAATAATAAAAATTGATAAGTGGGAAATAGCATAAATCTCAGTCGCTAAAAAATCTTGTTTCTGGCAATATTTTTCTAAGTGAACACGAGGGAAGCTATCCCGAAGGGAATCGCCCGAGTCGGTCTGACCGCACCAAATTTTTGGGTGGATTGCGGACTGTAAGCTTTTGCAAGAGGTCAATTAGGTCATAACTTCCGCCCTAGTTAACCGCACTCATAAATTCATAATCCTGTTTAAAGATTATGATGGTTGTGAGACGATGTATTAATGGATAACAACAGGAATCCCCTTGATTGGGAGGAAGCAACGTGCAGCCAACAGACCCTAGCAAATTTACAGATCAAGCCTGGGAAGCCATTGTCAAATCCCAGGATGTAGCCCGCCGCTTTGCCAATCAGCAGCTAGAGGTTGAACATTTAGCAATCGCCCTTCTCGAACAGCAAGGTCAGGCAAACAGCATTCTCAGCAAAGCTGGAGTCGATGCCCCCCGGTTGGCCCAGCAGTTAGATGCTTTTGCCAAACGACAGCCCAGAGTTGCCAACGCTGACCAACTATACCTCGGCCGCGGCTTAGAAGTGATGTTAGATGTTGCCGAGGCCACCAGGGCGACTTGGCAAGATAATTTTATCGCCGTTGAACATTTATTAATTGGCTTAGTAGAAGACGAACGAGTCGGCCGCAGGTTGCTGACAAAAGGCGACGGCCCGCCGGGCCGCCCGGGTTACGATCGCAAACCCCCAGCCGGTACAATCGATCGACCAAAACTCGAAGAAGCAATCAAATTAGTCCGCGCCACTGCTAAAACCCAAGAAAAAAATTCCGAAACGGGAAAAGGCAGCCGCAGCAGCGCTAAAGCCCAAGATCAAGATGGCGAAGCTAACTCCGACGCCCTCAGCAAGTACGGCCGCGATTTGACAGAAGCCGCCAAAGCCGGCAAACTCGACCCAGTAATCGGCCGCGACGAGGAAATCCGGCGCGTAGTGCAAGTTCTTTCCCGCCGCCAAAAAAACAATCCGGTGTTAATTGGCGATCCCGGAGTCGGAAAAACTGCGATCGCCGAAGGTTTAGCCCAGCGAATTGTCAACGGCGACGTACCCGAATCTTTGAAAAATCGCCAGCTATTTAGCCTCGACATGGGCAGTTTAATTGCTGGGGCAAAATTCCGGGGCGAATTTGAAGAACGGTTGCGGTCTGTCCTGCGGGAAGTCATCGATTCCGACGGGCAAATTGTCCTATTTATTGACGAATTGCACACGGTTGTCGGCACTGGTGGCGGCGGCAGTTCCGGTTCGGGAATGGATGCGGGAAATTTGTTAAAACCCATGTTGGCGAGAGGCGAATTGCGCTGCATCGGCGCAACAACTCTCGACGAATTCCGCAAGAATATTGAAAAAGATCCTGCACTGGAACGCCGATTTCAACAAGTATTTGTCGGCGAACCCAGCGTTGAAGATACTGTTTCGATTTTGCGCGGATTGAAAGACCGTTACGAACGCCACCACGGGGTAAAAATTACTGATTCGGCCTTGGTAGCTGCTGCAACTCTGTCTTTTCGCTATATTTCCGATCGCTTTTTGCCGGACAAGGCGATCGACCTGGTAGATGAAGCGGCCGCCCACTTGAAAATGGAGATTACCTCTAAACCTGTGGAATTGGAAGGAATCGACCGCCGGGTGATGCAGTTGGAAATGGAAAAATTGTCGATCGAAGGCGAAGGAAAAGGCACTCTAGCCCCTGGGCTCGGCTTCCGCGTCGAACGCATCACATCTGAGATTGATATTTTAAAAGTCAAGCAGGAAAAATTGTCCTCTCAGTGGTTGGGCGAAAAGCAGTTGTTGGATGCAATCAATAAATTGAAAGCAGAAGAAGACCAACTGCGAGTCCAAATCGAACAAGCAGAAAGGGCTTACGATTTGAATAAAGCCGCACAGTTAAAGTACGGGAAGTTGGAAACTGCGGTGCGCGATCGCGAAGCCAAAGAAGCGGAACTTTTGAAACAGCAAGCTCAAGGTTCTTCCCTGCTGCGGGAAAAAGTTACTGAGGGCGATATTGCGGAAATTGTCGCAAAATGGACGGGCATTCCGGTTAACCGGTTGTTAGAATCCGAACGCCAAAAATTGCTGCAATTGGAAAAACACTTGCACCAAAAAGTTATCGGTCAAGAGGAAGCTGTAACAGCCGTGGCAGCGGCAATTCGGCGCGCTAGGGCGGGCATGAAAGACCCCGGGAGACCGATCGGCTCTTTCTTGTTTATGGGCCCCACAGGCGTCGGAAAAACTGAGTTAGCGCGGGCGTTAGCGGAGTTTTTGTTTGACAGCGATGATGCGATCGTCCGCATCGATATGTCGGAATACATGGAGAAGCACAGCGTTTCTCGGTTGGTAGGAGCTCCTCCCGGATATGTCGGTTACGACGAAGGGGGACAACTTTCCGAAGCAGTGCGGAGACATCCTTATTCGGTAGTGCTGTTTGACGAAGTGGAAAAAGCGCACCCCGACGTATTTAACATTTTGCTGCAAGTGTTGGATGACGGCAGAATTACCGATTCTCAAGGTCGAGTGGTTGACTTTAGAAATACCGTAATTGTGATGACTAGCAATATCGGCAGCGACCACATTTTAGACGTGTTTACTAAGAAGGAAAAAACCGTCAAAAAACCTGCGAGCCGGAAGCAGGAAACGAAAGATTTGTCAAGTCAAAAGACAGATTATAAAGTGGCGGCCGACGGTACTGTTGAGGTGTCGGCCCAGCGAGTTGATGTTGATACTGTAACTAAGAGTGAAAACAAGACTGAAAACAAGAGTGAAAATGAAAATTTATTGACTCAAGAACGGGAGACAGATCAAGAGTACGAACAGATGTTAAAACGGGTGATGACAGCGCTGCGATCGCACTTCAGGCCGGAATTTCTCAATCGGGTGGACGAGATAATTTTGTTCCACACTTTGAGCAAGGTCGAACTGCGGCAAATAGTCAGTATCCAAGTGAAGCGGATAGAGCGTTTGTTGGCAGAACAAAAAATTACTTTGGAACTGTCGGATGCTGCGAAAAACCATATCACAGATGTCGGTTACGACCCGGTTTACGGCGCTCGTCCCTTGAAACGTGCCATCCAGCGGGAGCTGGAAAACCCGCTGGCTAACAAGATTCTGGAAAATGCGTTTGTGGAGGGCGATACAATTGCGATCGACTGTGAAAATAACACTTTGCAATTTCGCAAAAAAGAATTTCGCCCAGCGCTAGTAGGTAATAGTTTGTAGTTGCCCAACAGCTAGGAACAGGCAAGATGCCTGTTCCACAAACCATAAATCTTCTTGTGGAACAGGCATCCTGCCTGTTATTTAAAATTAGGAACAGGCCGTCGGGTCTGTTATTGAAAATTGTGAAACCTGTTAATTGATATCAGGAATTCGAGATGGTGCGGCTGCCGTAAGCATCCATGCTGTAGGCGGGAACGCGAACGCTGTAATCTATCTCTTTTGCTGTGATTGCTACAGCCAATTTTTCAAAAGATTCATCGTTCCAATTCCGCTCGTGGATGGGCTTTGACTGTTCGCCCAGGAAGTATGCTTGAGTGCCGATAACTGATGCTGCGACCCAACCGACGATTAAAAGAGCGATTACAAGAACCATTTTTGCTTTTTCCTTAACTTTTGTTGCTTTATGTAAACAAATGTAACAAAAGCTAGCCGTTAAAGTCAAGGTAGTGTACTGTCGTGGCAACCGTCCGACAGGTAGTAAATACCGCCCCTAATACTTAGTCTGTAGGGTGCGCACCCCGCAACGATATGTAGGGTGGGCACCGCGCAACGATATTTAGGGTGCGCGCCGTGCCCCAATAGGTATCCGGATCGTGAACTGTATCCGAAATAGCAAAACACATTTTTAGGATTTTATAATTAAGAAATTATAAGTTTTGCGTTAATAAATTACGATTAAAACTCTGCCGCTGGCATGAGGAATCGCCGCCAAATTATGAGTTATGATTTATCAGTTTGGATTTGAACTAACAAAGCCCAATTACCAAATTGCAAGGGCTAATTCCCAATTACCAATCACCATTAAAAATCATGCCAAAGTCAATGTTAAATGACGACCCATTGTGGTTCAAAGACGCGATTATTTACGAAGTACCAGTACGCGCTTTTGCCGACAGCAATGCAGACGGGATCGGCGACTTTAGAGGACTGACAGAAAAACTCGATTACCTGCAAAACTTGGGAGTAACAGCAATTTGGGTACTGCCATTTTTTCCCTCGCCACTCCGAGACGACGGCTACGATACATCTCACTATACCACCGTCAACCCAATTTACGGCACATTAGAGGATTTTAAAGAGCTTTTAGAAGCAGCGCACCAGCGGGGAATTCGAGTCATTATTGAGTTAATTGTCAACCACACTTCCGACCAGCACGCTTGGTTTCAGCGATCGCGCCGCGCCCCGAAAGGCAGTAACGAAAGAGATTTTTACGTGTGGAGCGACACGCCGGAAAAATATCAAGATGCTCGGATTATTTTCCAAGATTTTGAAACATCTAATTGGGCTTGGGATGCGGTAGCAAAAGCTTATTACTGGCACCGTTTTTATTCCCACCAACCAGATTTGAATTACGACAATCCGGCCGTCCGCCAAGCCATCTTAGACGTGGTAGATTTCTGGTTGGCACTGGGAGTAGACGGACTGCGCATGGATGCGGTGCCTTACCTGTACGAGCGCGAAGGTACTAACTGCGAAAACCTGCCAGAAACTCACGTATTTCTGAAGCAATTGCGCAAGCACGTAGATGAGAAATTTCCGAACCGGATGCTGCTTGCTGAGGCGAATCAGTGGCCGGAGGATGCGGTTGAATATTACGCTGCTGGGGATGAATGTCACATGAACTTTCATTTTCCGCTGATGCCGCGTTTATTTATGGCTTTGTATATGGAAGATAGCTTCCCAATTAGCGATATTCTCCAGCAAACTCCGCAGATTCCCAATAACTGTCAGTGGGCATTGTTTTTGCGGAATCACGATGAATTGACGCTGGAAATGGTGAGTGATGAAGACCGAGATTATATGTATCGGGTTTACGCTCAAGATACTCAGGCGAGAATTAATTTGGGCATCCGTCGCCGTTTAGCTCCTTTGATGGGAAATAACCGCCGCCGCATCGAGTTGATGAATGCTTTGCTGCTGTCTCTTCCGGGTACGCCGGTGCTTTACTACGGCGATGAAATTGGCATGGGAGACAATATCTATTTGGGCGATCGCAACGGGGTGAGAACTCCGATGCAGTGGAGCGGCGATCGCAATGCCGGTTTCAGCCGCGCTAACCCGCAGCGGCTTTACGCGCCGCCAATTGTTGACCCTGAATATCACTACGAATCTATTAACGTGGACGCGCAGCGGGCGAATCCGAGTTCTCTGTGGTGGTGGATGAAACGCCTAATTGCAATTCGGCAGCGCTTCCAAGCATTCGGCCGCGGAACTTGCGAGTTTCTGTACCCGGAAAACCGCAAAGTTTTAGCCTTTGTGCGCACTTATCAAGACCAACACATCCTCGTAGTGGCTAATTTGTCGCGCTTCGTGCAGACGGCAGAATTAGACCTTTCGCCCTTTAAAGGTGCTGTTCCGGAGGAGATTTTCGGCCGTACTGAGTTTCCGGCGGTTGGCGACTCGCCTTACTTTTTGAGCTTGAGCTCTCACACATTTTACTGGTTTACTCTTACTGCTAAACACGAAGATTTTTCGCTGCACGGTTTTCACACAGACTTGCCGAGTTTGGCAGTCATAGGTACTTGGAAAACTGCTTTTTCTACAAGTCAGCTAAGCGATATGCTGCTAAATATTTTGCCGGAATACTTGCGGCGAAATCGCTGGTATAGCGGTACAGACAGGACAATTCAATCATTAGAAATAAGTGAGATTGTGCCTGTTGAATGTAAAGATAGTGCCGGGGAGGAATCTAAAGTTTACATTCTGTTTTTGCTGTTGAATTATACTGAAGGTATGCCGGAAACTTACGTTTTGCCTTTAGGTTGGGAAGAGATGAAAGGCGATGCGGACGAGCGGGCGATCGCGCGCCTGCACTTCCCAGAAACCAACAAGGAAGTCGGGGTACTATTTGATGCTGCTGGGGACAAAGGTTTTCTGAGCGCGCTGCTGGGGGCGATCGCCAATTCTCGCACTCACAGAGGTGTTGCAGGTCAACTCGTAGGAATTGCCGACGGTGAATTCAGATCGGAACAAGATTTATCGCACCTCGAACCTCACCTGTTCAAAAAAGAACAAAGCAATACATCCGCAGCTTACGGCGACCGCTTCGTCCTGAAAATATTGCGAAAAGTCGAGGAAGGAATCAACCCCGAATTAGAAATCGGACGCTTTTTAACCGATCGCAACTCGATCCAACACTACGCTCCAATTGCCGGAGCATTGGAATATCAAACACCAGGAAAACAAGTCATTACAGTCGGAATACTACAAAAATTAATCCCCGACAGCGTAGACGCTTGGTCTTATACATTAGACACACTGCGCGACTATTTCGAGCAAGTAATGACAGTAGAAGCAAAGCATTCCGGCGAAAATTTATCTATTTCCCCCGAAAATTATTTACCGAGCGCTTTGACCGGACTAACGCAGCGGCAGCCAAACTCGCTAGTAGCGGATTTATCCCTAGAAATTCCGGCATTAGCTCGCGAACTCATCGGCTCTTACTTAGCATCAGCCGAACTTTTAGGTCAGCGGACAGCCGAACTTCACCTCGCTTTAGCTTCAGACATAGAAAATCCCGCTTTTGCCCCAGAAAGCTTCACCTCCTTTTACCAGCGTTCCATCTATCAACACATGAGAAATGTCGCAGGAAGAACTTTGCTGGAGCTTAAAAAACGGCTGACCAAACTGCCGCCAGACATACAAAAATCGGCGCAAAAGCTCCTCAACCGCGAAGATTTGCTCATGGAACGTTTCAAGTCTATTTTGAACTTGAGAATTACGGCTGATAGAATTCGCTGTCACGGGGACTTCCATTTCGGGCAAGTTCTTTATACAGGCAAAGACTTCGTAATTATTGATTTCGGAGGAGAACGGAATCGACCCTTAAGCGAGCGGCGGATGAAGAGGTCGCCCCTGCGAGATGTTGCGGGAATGCTGCAATCTTTGAGTTATGCTGTTACTTTGGCACTCCGCAATGAAGTAGAAAGCGGCATGATTCGCCCTGAAAATCTCCCGGAGATGCAGCAGTGGGCGAACGTTTGGCACCGCTGGGTCAGCCTCACTTTTGTTAAGAGCTATTTGGCAACAGCAGCCGATGCAAATTTCTTGCCCAAATCTATACCGGAACTACAAGTTTTGCTGGATGCTTACATTTTGGAAAAAGCGGTTGGCGAGCTAGCCTACGAACTTAATTACCGCTTGGATTGGGCGCACATTCCGCTTCAGCGGATTGTACAATTGCTGAATTTATAAGGGCGGGTTTATCTATACTCATGAGGGTGCGTGACTTTCTAGCCACTCAAGTGGCAGCTCAATTCTTGAGAGTCACGCACCTTACATGACACGAAATCTGGTTGAACAACCATTTCCAGCGGCGAATATTAGGTAAGAGTCACAACTGATTCACGTATCTTTGCGATCGCTTTGATAATTTCTTCTCGATTCTTACCTGATTGTATCCATTTTGGAAGTCGAGAGAACAGACTCTGATTAGACCAGCCATGAAGTTCATGAGCTTTTCGTTCCCTCAGCTTTGCCCGAACAAACGCCTCAATAAATTCTAAATGTTGAAGATTGTAAGCCCAAAGCGTCTCACCGCAACAGGAAGTTTGAAGCCACAGAGGATAGTGAAAGTAGTTATCCAGTGCCTCACTATACCAGCTTTCAATCTTCTTTTGGGACCAATCTTTTGAGGAACCACAAGCTGTACAGGAAAATCTGCGAGGAGCAAAGAGATCGACCTTATCAGGATCGATACAACGCACGATCGCACATGAATTGCAACAAGGGCATCGCACCAGAAATTCATTTTGGAATGAGTAGATGTCTTCACGAGTATCTTTAAATCGTTCCATACTTACGACTTAAAATAAAGAGCTGTTTGATACAAAACTTGTTCTTGATGAGTTAACAAAGTGCAGTCAGAAAGCGGGTAAGCCACACAAGTAACAGCGTAGCCAGCTTGCAATTCTGACGGCTTCAAAAACTTTTGTTCGCTTTGGTCGATTTCACCGCTCAGCAGTTTGACAACGCAAGCAGAACACTCTCCTTGCTTGCATCCATTCGGCAAGCGGATGCCGGCATCTTCTGCCATATCTAAGATATACTGGTCGTCTGGTACTGCGATCGTGCGATCGAGCGCGAGAGCCTCATTCACCAACCTAACTTGATAAATTGCCATTTCCACCTCTTATATTTGGATCCTTTGTATTTAACCAAAATAGATTATTACAACTTTCACAAAACATCGAAATATAGGGCGCACAGCGGGCAGCTTCCCTATATATAATAATAGCTAAAAAAACCCGATATTTTCCAACTACCGGGTTTTTGAGACTACACAAACTCGGCGCGATTGTATCCGATCTCTAAGCAAGTTCTTCTTGATAACCGAGATTTTCATCGAGATAAATAGCCCGAATATCCTCTGGCAAACTGGATTCTAAAGTTTGATATCCTTTTTGCAGCAAAGCCTTTACCTGAGCGGGCGAAATAGCTTCGCCTTCTGCTTGCAAATAAGCTGCAATTCGAGTTTCGCTCCAGCGGAAAGTCTGAGCCATCAACACTACTAAACGCGGCAGCGGCGCTAACAATTCTAAAGCTTGTTTGACGTAACACCACAGGGGGGGCGGAGCAGATTGCAAAGAGTAGTGAATCGACTCAACTGGAGGCAATTCGGCTTGATTTATGCAGATAGCTGTAACATTAATCAGCCAGTTTTGGAGACTGAGATTTCCGCCCTCAGACTCTTGGAGTTCGCGGCGCAAATCGAGGCCTCGGAGCTCGTGATAGATGTGCAGCCAAGTGTGGGCAAATAGGTAATCTCCTTGTACGGGCGATCGCACGGAATGGCGAATCAGGGAGTGGACAATTTGAGCGTAGCGGCAAAAAATCGCCGTGAAGAAGCGACCCTGATCGGGATGGTTTTGAAACAGAGTCAATAATTCCTGGTCGCTGTGATGGAACAGGGATTTGACCACAGGATGGTTGAGTTCTGAAAAATTAGGTGTTTGCACAATTGTTCTGGAAAGGTTTGGAGAATAAATGCTGGTGCAGCCCGATTCTACAACACGATATACATTTGATGCAAGTGCTTAAAAAATATGTTGATATTTAAGTTATATTTAAGTCAATTTAATTATATAATGGAATTGGTAAGTGACGCTGAATAAACCTCAATTAATAGAGCGAGTTTTATTAGTTCACAGTCACCTACAAAGGTTGTTAAAATGGTATTTTTTTTGTATGTCTAGCATTAATACTGGTATCGAATGGACCGACAGAACATGGAATCCAACGACAGGCTGCGATAAAGTTAGTCCTGGTTGTACACATTGTTATGCTGAAGCATTAACAAAACGGTTTCATACTAATTTTCCTAACGGTTTTGATTTAACGGAATATCCAAAGCGTTTGAATGAACCTAAAAGCTGGCGAAAGCCGAGTCGCATTTTTGTTAACTCAATGAGTGATTTGTTCCATGAAGATATTTCTCTGGAATTTCTGAAACAAGTCTTTGATGTAATGCGTGAAACTCCTCACCACATTTATCAAATTCTTACGAAGCGACATCAGCGTTTAGCAGACTTAGCCTCTCAACTTGATTGGTGTGATAATATTTGGATGGGGGTGTCTGTTGAAAATCAAAACTATGTTCATCGTGTGGATCATTTGCGACAAGTCAATGCAAAGGTACGCTTTTTATCCTGTGAACCACTTTTAGGGCCTTTGCAACTCGATCTAAGAGATATTCACTGGGTAATAGTTGGGGGAGAGTCGGGGCAAAAACACCGTCCGATGCAGGAAGAATGGGCACAAAGTCTTCGGGATCAGTGTCAGAATGCTGGAGTCGCGTTTTTCTTCAAGCAATGGGGAGGTAGAACGCCCAAAGCTGCTGGGAGACTTCTGGATGATAAAATTTGGAATGAGATGCCGGAAGCATGGAATAAACATCAAAGGCAATTCAATGGCTACACTTTCAGCGTGAGTCGCAACTCAAATAAAGTAGTAACATCTACTTTGGTGGAAAGGTAACTCTCACCTGCTCTCCAAATGTAATTTCTCCTTTTTGCTTTCTTCGTTGACTGGCAGATGGGTCAGCTACAATTTTACCTTGTTGTTCTAGTTTTTTAAGAGCTTCCTTGTAATTTTTACTAATGTAACGCTTGCCAACATGATGTTGATTGTAAATTTCTTCCATTGTGAGTGTTTGACCAGCAAATTCATCAAGGAGCATATTTTCAAGGTCATCGATCGGTTGAAAATCAAAGAGTGAAAGCTGAATAGCCGCCTGACTCTGATTGTATTCAAAAGATGGTACTCCTTGAGTAAAAATGGAGCTTTTTTGAGCCATAATATCTTTCATAATTGAGTGACCTCGCTTATTCTTAGATATAAAAATAAGATAATGGCTAGTACGACTAGCACTAGATTTTTTGAAGCAAAAATCTTGAACGTGCGACCCCCCAACATCTTTCAATGCCTGACAAATACTCTTGACAATAGTTGATTCTCGTTCTTCAGGCTGCATAGGTTTAAGTTCTTCCCTCAGCGCATCAGCTCGTTTTTCACCAAAAAAGGAGTTCATCTCTTTCTTTACAACGGGGTTATTTACATCCATATTAATGCGGTTGTAGTTAAAGAAAAATATGCAATCACTACCCCAATTGCTGATAACTGATCCTATTAGACTAATTGACAAACCCTTATAACCAAAAGGGTCAATAAAAAAAAGTGTCGGTGCTGATTTAATATTTTTTTTAATATCCTGGATAATTTCTTCTCCCACCTCCTTATTTAAAATAATTGGTAGGTGTCTTAAGGTATCTATACCAGGTAAAGATGCTATTGCCCGAGCGAGAGACTCGGTATTAGTGGAGTCTATATCATTAAAAATTGTTACAAACTGTTCTCGCATTTCTGATTCAGCAAGGACACTTTCCAAAATTAGTAATGGTGTAGATTTGCAACCGTCTTTATAATAACCTGGTCCAGAAAATAAATCTACATATGCAATATTTGGGGGTCTTTTTGAGAAGGGTATTTTTTTTATTTGACTAATCATTATCTTAGCCCATGCCCCAAAGTATTTAGCTACGATCTCAATTTTAACTAAAGATTGTTCTTTAGGTTTATCGTAAAAAGAGTTATTAACCATAACTTTGCCTCTCCGAGCTCGATGATTATTACATTTTACTGAATTATACTACTATTTTGCTCTACCATATCCTCCGCCCCCCGGTGTTTCAATTACAAACACATCCCCCGGCTGCATTTCCACAGTCGCCGTACTCCCAAATTCCTCAACTTTTCCCTCAACCTTTTCAACATAATTGCGTCCAACTTTCCCCGCTTCACCCCCATTCAAACCGCAAGGAGAAATCACCCGCCGCCCCGATAAAATTCCCGCCGTCATCGCCTCCCGAAACCGTACTCGCCGCACCACTCCATTACCGCCGCGATGAGATCCATTTCCCCCACTATTAGCCCGAATTTCAAAACTTTCTAACAGCACCGGAAACCGCCATTCTAATACTTCTGGATCGGTTAAACGCGAATTAGTCATGTGAGTTTGGACCGCATCAGTACCGTCAAAATCTGCACCAGCACCCGAACCGCCGCAAATAGTTTCATAATATTGATAGCGCTGATTTCCAAAGGTAAAATTATTCATAGTTCCCTGAGAAGCCGCCATCACTCCCAAAGCACAATACAAAGCATCGGTAATATTCTGCGATGTTTCCACATTTCCGGCAACTACCGCCGCTGGATAGCGAGGATTCAGCATACAGCCTTCGGGATTGATGATTTCGAGAGGTTTCAAACAGCCCGCATTTAGAGGAATATCGTCATCTACCAAGGTGCGGAAAACATACAAAACAGCAGCTTTGCACACGGCTGCGGGAGCATTAAAATTGTTGGATTGTTGGCCTGAAGTGCCAGTAAAATCTATTTTTGCACTGCGCGCAGATTTGTCAATTGTAATCGCTACCTTAATTTGTCCGCCACTATCCATCGGATAAGTAAACTCACCATCTTGCAACACATCAATTACCCTGCGTACCGACTCTTCCGCATTGTATTGTACGAATCCCATATAAGCTTGCACAGTCTCTAATCCATAATGTTCAACCATCTTGAGCAGCTCTTCTGCGCCGCGCTTGTTAGCAGCAATTTGTGCTTGCAAATCGGCTATATTTTGAGCGGAATTGCGAACAGGAAAATTCCCCGCTGTCAAAACTTCTAGTAATTCTTTTTCTCGAAAATTGCCCTTGCTTACTAACAGCAAATTGTCAAGCAATACACCTTCTTCAGTTACTGTTCTACTGTTAGGAGGCATGGAACCGGGAGTGATGCCGCCGATGTCGGCGTGGTGTCCCCGCGAGGCAACATAAAACAAAGGAAGGGAGGAATCATCAGCAAATACTGGAGTAATAACGGTGATATCTGGCAAGTGCGTGCCGCCGTTGTAGGGATTGTTAGAAACATAAACATCGCCCGGTTGAACCGCATTGCTTTGTGCTAAAATTAAAGCTTCAACGCTTTCGCTCATCGAGCCTAGATGTACGGGAATGTGCGGCGCGTTGGCAACTAATTGCCCGTTTTTGTCGAAAATTGCACAGGAAAAGTCGAGACGTTCTTTGATGTTGACTGAGGAACTTGTGTTTTGCAATGTGACGCCCATTTGTTCGGCGATCGCCCGAAACAAATTATTAAAAATTTCCAGCAAAACCGGATCGGATTGAACCGCAGACAAACGCGAATGAACCCCGATATTATCTGCGTCCATCTGCGTGCATCTGCGGTTCAAAATTAGATCGTTATTTTCGGTGATTTTCCCTTCCCAGCCCGGTTCTATGATATTAGTTCCCGTAGCTTCAACAATCATAGCAGGGCCTTCTATGCAGTCGCCCGATCGCAAATCGTCTCTCTGATAAACAGGCGTTTCCCGCCACCCGCCAGCAACATAGGTTTGCACCGTTGAAATTGGTTGCACAGGCAAGATGCGCGTCCCACCAGAGGGGGAAATTGTGGATGCTTCCGGCACATCCATTCTTTCTACAACTTCCACCGAAACCGCTTCCACAATCAGCGGTTTTTCTGGCATAATAAAACTGTAACGCTGTCGGTGGGCTGCTTCAAATTCAGCCTGCATTACCTCAATATTGTCAGCAAAGTTTACCGCCAAAACCGAGTCACTTCCCTGATATTTTAAGCGCAACTTGCTAACAACTAAAACCTCTGACTCATTCTCTGTGTTCTCTGCGCCTCGGCGGTTCAATTCCCTCTTTCCCTCAGCCTCCAATTCGGTTAAAATATCATGCAAATTAGGTAATAATTCTGCATTTAATTGTTGCTCGATCGCCCTTTCGCGAATAGCCCGCACATCAGCCAAACCCATACCGTAAGCGGACAACACACCCGCATAAGGGTGAATAAATACCCGTTTCATCCCCAAAGCATCGGCGATCGCACAAGCGTGTTGGCCGCCCGCACCGCCGAAACAGCACAATGTATACTCCGAAACATCGTAACCGCGCTGAAGCGAGATTTTTTTGACAGCATTTGCCATCTTTTCCACAGCGATCGCCAAAAAACCCTCCGCCACCTCTTCGGCCGTCCTCTCGCCCCCAATTTCCCCCGCTAATTGCCCAAATTTTTGCTTTACTACCTCAGGGGCGATCGGCAAATCTCCGTTCAATCCAAATACTTTCGGGAAAAAATCCGGTTGAATTTTCCCCAACATCACATTGCAATCAGTCACCGTCAAAGGGCCGCCTTTGCGATAGCAAGCAGGCCCAGGATTTGCCCCTGCAGACTCCGGCCCGACGCGGTAGCGAGCCCCGTCAAAAAAGACAATTGAACCGCCGCCGGCTGCTACAGTGTGAATTGCCATCACGGGCGATCGCAATCTCACCCCAGCAATTTCCGTCTCAAATTCGCGTTCGTATTCGCCGTTAAAATGGGCAACATCTGTCGAAGTTCCGCCCATATCAAAGGTAATAATTTTATCAAAACCTGCCTTTTTGCTCGTTTGAACTGCACCGACAATTCCCCCAGCCGGCCCGGATAAAATACTGTTTTTTCCTTGAAATTGTGCGGCGTCCACTAAGCCGCCATTCGATTGCATGAACATTAATTTGGGGAATTGGGCATTGGGAATTGGGCATTGGGAATTGGGCATTAATAATCCCTCGTTCCCGGAATCTGCCTCTATTAACTGACTGGTTACTTGTTCGACATAACGCCGTAAAATCGGAGATAAATAAGCATCGACAACCGCAGTATCTCCCCGCGAAACTAATTTCATCAGCGGGCTAACTTCGTGAGATACTGAAATTTGAGTAAAGCCAATTTCTTTCGCTATTTTAGCAACTTGTTTTTCGTGTTCCGAGTAGCGGTAGCCGTGCATGAATACGATCGCACAACTGCGAATTCCCTCATCGTATGCTTGCTGCAAAGACGGGATAAATTCGGGATTGACAGCAGTTAACTCCTCACCTTGAGCGCTGTAGCGTTCTGCAACTTCAATAACTCGATCGTACAGCATCTGGGGCAAAACAATGTGACGCGCGAAAATATTCGGGCGGTTTTGATAGCCAATTCTCAGCGCATCGCCGAAACCTTTAGTAATTAACAGAATTGTGCGATCGCCCTTTCGTTCCAGCAAAGCATTTGTCGCTACCGTCGTCCCCATTTTAATCGCTTCAATTTGTGCAGCGGGTATGGGAACATCTGCAGCAATTCCCAAGATTTCGCGAATTCCTTGAACTGCCGCGTCAGTGTAGCGTTCTGGGTTTTCCGATAGCAGCTTGTGAATAACTAACTTACCGTCGGGACTCTGGGCGACAATATCGGTAAAAGTGCCACCGCGATCGATCCAAAATTGCCAGCGAGTGCGATCGTCAAAAACAGCATTCATATCTTTACCACTCATCTTCTCTTTCCTTCCTTAGCGCCCTTTGCGCCTTCGCGGTTCGTTAAAATAAAACTGTTATATATATCGAATAGCCTCCATCAACCCCTGACAAACACCAGCCAGAAAATCCAAATCTAAAGTCTCAATCCTATCACTTTCTCGATGATAATGCGGATTTCGCATATTAGCAGTATCAGTCACCATGATAGCCGGATAACCATTATCCCAAAAAGGAACATGATCGCTGCGGCGAGTATCCGGCACAATTAAACCTCGATTCGGCACCGGCAGCCACTCGCAGGGCTGACCAGATTTGCGAATTTTGCCACTCAAATTAATCAAATCCGGAACCGTCCGCAAAGTGCCAATTAAAGCAATAAAATTGCCACTATTTGGATAAAAATATTTCAAGCCAGCGGGATAGCTTTGAGAATTAGGATTATGGTTGCAATAACCCAACATTTCCAAAGAAATCATTAACCGGATTGACTCTTGCTGTTGCTTGTATTTAGCTGCATGATGACTGCTTCCCAAACAACCGTATTCTTCCATATCGAAGGCGACTAATTGCACTGGATATTTGAGCGGCCCAGATGCGATAGCCCTTGCGAGTTCCAGCAAAACAGCAACACCAGTAGCATTATCATCGGCCCCAGGTGTTCCGGGTACAGTATCGTAATGAGCACCAATTACGATCGGTGGCAACCGCTTCTTAATCTGCTTTTCAATACCCAGATTGTCTTGCTTCCCCCCCGAAGCTTGGCGTGATTCTTCTTGCTTCCCCCCCTTAGCAAGGGGGGGACTGAGGGGGGGTAAATCCAAAATCAAATTGTGATGAATTCGGCCGCGTACCGAAAAATCGTCAATTTCTACAGTTCCCCACTGTGCCAACTGTTCGCGGATGTATTGCTGAGCATAAAAATGCCCTTCGGATGCGAGGTATGGATTGCGATCGCGTACAATTTGAATCAGATGGCTGTGCAAGCGTTCTTTGAGATTCATGCGATCGGAGATACAATGAGTACACTAAGATTATATGGGATTGAATTATGATTGGAGAAGTCAGAATCGAAAATTATAAGTCGATTCAAAAGCTGAAGCTAGAATTAGGACGAGTAACTGTATTGATCGGTGAAAATGGCTGCGGCAAGAGCAATATCCTAGAGGCGATCGCCCTTGCTTCTGCTGCGGCTGATGATAAGCTGGATAACGAGTTTTTAGCTTCTCGGGGCATAAGAGTTACAGAACCTCAATTAATGCGATCGGCTTTTAAAATCGATAATTTGGTTAAAGACATCAAAATTGAGTTAAGAGGGAATGAGGGACAACCATTCAGTTGTATTTTACAAAATGATAATTCTCCCTATTCTCAGTGGGTTATTAAAAACTTTTTTGGTGATACTGAAACCTCTATAAAGAAGGCTGTTAAGATTGTTATAGACAAATACG
The DNA here is from genome assembly GCF_036701085.1 of Microcoleus sp. Pol7_A1. Taxonomy (NCBI): domain Bacteria; kingdom Bacillati; phylum Cyanobacteriota; class Cyanophyceae; order Oscillatoriales; family Microcoleaceae; genus Microcoleus; species Microcoleus sp. Pol7_A1. The sequence continues at coordinate 1,543 of NZ_JAUBQD010000086.1, read as the reverse complement.
GTGGGCTACAAAAAATCCTCTCTATTTTAGAAGAAGAAACGAATTTTTCAGAACAAGAACTATCAACAAGATTGAAAAAAGATTTTCAATCATTTTTTTTAATAACTTTTTTCGATAAATTTATAATTTATTCTCCTGAAAACCAAGCTTTACGAACTTTTGAAAAAGAAGGTCAAATTCAACCATTAGGCATTAATGGAGAAGGTTTGTTTAAACTTTTAAAATTTTTGAGTTCCGATCACCTGCAGCAGCTTAATGAAATCAAGAAAAAACTGCAATTGATAGATTGGTTTCAAGATTTTGAAGCTCCTCCCAATTTATCAAATATTCAAAATTCTCTCCAAATTAAAGATAGATACTTAGATACAGATTTACCTTACTTCGATCAAAGAAGTTCTAATGAAGGGTTTTTATTTTTGCTTTTTTACTTTGCTTTATTTATTAGCGATATCACACCTAATTTTTTTGCAATAGATAACATTGATGCTTCTCTCAACCCCAGGTTATGTCGCAGATTAATGCAAGAATTAGTCGAATTAGCAAAAAAACACGACAAACAAGTTATATTCACAACCCACAACCCGGCAGTTTTGGACGGTTTAGATTTAGATGATGAGGAACAGCGGCTGTTTGTGATTTATCGAAACCAATTAGGACATAGCAAAGCCCGACGCATTCTCAAACCTAAAACTATCGAGGAACAAGAACCTGTAAAATTATCAGAGGCGTTTTTGAGGGGCTATATCGGCGGACTTCCTAAAAATTTTTAATATGATTAGTTTTGGATTGGTTACAGAGGGACTTACTGACCAGATTGTTATTGAGAATATTTTAGCTGGATATTTCAATAGTCCAGATTTAGATATCAGACAACTTCAACCAGAAAGAGATAAAGACAATGAGAATAAATCCACATACGGCGGCTGGACTCTAGTTTTTGATTATTGTAAGTCAAGCGATTTTAAACAAGCCTTCCAATTTATTGACTATATCATTATCCAAATAGATACGGATGTTTCAGAAGATTATAATATCCCCAAGCAAGATGAAAACGGTCAATTTACTCCTCAGCAGTTAATTGAAAAAGTTATTGAAAAGTTTAGGGGTGCGATCGGCGATGATTTTTACAGCGAATATCAACAAAAAATTATATTTGCAATCTCCGTACATTCTATTGAGTGTTGGTTGCTTCCACTGTATTATACAGACAGTAGAAAAGCTAAAATTACAAACTGTCTCGACACGTTAAATCGGGAAGTTCAGAAAAAACACAATTTTACGATCGACGCTAATGCTAAAAACCCTGAATATTATCGATTAATTTCAGAACAATATCGCAAGCATAAAGTTTTGATGAAGCATTACGCAGAAAATCCCAGTTTCAAAAATTTTATAGAAAAGATTCAAAGCAGAGACATTAAGATTGGTGGTGAAGAGGAGTGGTAATGAAGCCAGTTATTATGTCATATAGCGATCGTAAATGATTTGTAAATCACAAATCATGTATAATGAGGACGTAAATCTAAGTAGGAGTTTAGATGTC
>NZ_JAUBQD010000085.1:0-23050 GCF_036701085.1 Microcoleus sp. Pol7_A1 | reverse complement strand
CCGAAACATAAACCTATTCATATTCACTCATTTATTTATTATACATCGCTGATGTTATTAAATTTTCATTCCTTAGAGAAAACTAACCTGAAGGAAGCTAAACTGGTTGGAGCAAATCTGGACAATGCAAAACTCGCAGGCGCAATTATGCCAGATGGGACAATTCACGAATAAACTCCATCGCCAATATTAAAGAGCAAGGTGAGCAATGTATTGGTGCCAATTTTCCAGGCTCTTCCCCGAAGTCCGGCAGGGAATTAATTCCCTGCCGGCCTTTCGGTTTAAGTTGACAACCAATGGCTGGCCTGGCCCACCAAAAAAATAGAGTATGATTAGTATGAAATATCAAATATACAGATTTTCGATGAATGAATCCGACACAGAAATCATAGAATATACCCTCAGATGGATGACGGAGTTTGTCGAGTTACCGCATCCTGTTTTCAGCAATTTACCGATTTGTCCCTTCACTAAAAAGGCACGCTTGGCTCATCAAATTTTATTCAAAATCGAGCGGTTTTCAGCGCTGACTGAGTTCGATCGCGATTCTGCCATAATGAAATCAATTTATGAATTTTACAATTCGGAATTTGAAATCATGGTAGTAATTAATCCTGAAAAAACAGCAATTACTGCGCCACAAACTAAAGAATTGATAGACAAACTGAATGATCGGATTTCAGAGTTGGGCTTGCTGGCTTTTCACACTCATCCCGAAGAAGATTTTAATATTGACGGGCTTCATACTAGGAGGATGCCGTATCCGGGCTTCACCGTTCAAGTAAATTCTAAGCTGAAGCCAGCTTCGGATTCTTTAGAGAAAACTGAATATTACAAAAATTGGACTGCCGAACAACTAAAATATTTCGGGATTCCGAGAAATTGACGATCGCCCGCCCTCCCCGCGCATCTCCCAGCCATTACAATTAATTCAGCAAAAAATCTTTACACATAAGAACTCATGCAGCTCAAGTCAACAACCCGCCATATTCGCATATACACCGCCATCCTCGAAGATAACGAACTCGTACCCAGCAACGACCTTTTGACCCTCGACATTGACCCAGATAACGAACTTAACTGGAATGACGAGTCAATCAAACAGGTATATGCCAAATTCGACCAACTCGTAGATGCTTACGAGGGCGAAGATTTGACCGAGTACAACCTCCGCCGCATCGGTTCGGAATTGGAGCACTTGGTACGATCGCTCCTACAAAAAGGCCAAATCAGCTACAACCTCAACGGCCGCGCTGTTAACTACAGCATGGGATTGCCTCAAGTTGATTCCAAAGTTCACCTGTAAGGGCGATCGGGCGATCGGCATTTGTGTCAACTTAAGATAGAAAGCCATCATAAATGTCGCTTGTAGCTGAGTTTCCATCCCCTCTACTGCCCTTGATCAGGGGCTGTAGGGGGGGGACAAGACGGTTCTCTTTCGTGTCCGGCCTTAAGGGGGATTGAGGCGGATCTAGACTTCGATACAAAGGAAAGGCCCAGATGGGGAGAATTGGGAAAATCTGCTTTTATTCTTCTTCCTGCTTCTTTCTGACTCCTGACTCCTGACTCCTGGCTTCTTCCTTCTTTTTACCCTCAGCCGAGTCAAAGGGCCTTTTTCCTTCTTTCTTCTCCCCCGCATCCCCAGCATCAACCGCAAAATTAGTAGGATGGCGATCGCGCTCCAAAAATTGTTTAACTGCAACTTGGCGGTTGGTCATAAAATGACCCCAAGCGCCGGGAAACAGCCCATCCAAGGTTTCCACCAGCGCCCAAACCTCAAGATTCATCACTTTGTAATAAAAACTGTGAGAATGTTGAATGCTAGTCAGTATTTCGTCTATTTCAACTGCAGGCAGCAGCTTCGGATCGGACAAATTCTTGCGAAAGGCACTGGACTCATGTAGGGGCATGGTTAAATACTCAACAGCTTGCAGAGGCCGGTCAGTCGATTTTAGATTTTAGATTTTAGATTGACTCCACAGATGAATCTGCGGGCTTGAACTAATATCTAATTTTTTTTGCTCTCCACGACTCCTGTCGGGGGCTTGCATCCGTCAGTAGATGTGAGATGTTAGATTTTAGACTTTAGATGGACTCCACAGATTTATCTGTGGGCTTGTATCCTTACTTTGGGTAAGGTTAAATTTAACTTTACTTGCTAAAGTCTGGTACGAGGCACGGAACACCCTGGGCGAGAAAACCGAGAATTGATATTTATTTATACCTGTTGGCTCAGGTGATTTTCACCTAGCTGCATCATACCATTATAGTTAGTCTAAAATTTCAATTCGTTTGAGAACCGCGATTTCTTCGGAAATCGCTACTATCAAGAATATGCTGAACACAGCGTGCTTTCAAGCCGAGGACTTCGGCGTCGCGCCAGCGTCTAACCCTGAAAGCTCAAAGCAAGATTCATCGGGGGGTCAACAAAATGGTAGACTATTCGTGTCAGTACAAGACATTAAAACCTACCCCTGGACTGGGGGAAAGTCACGCCTAAAACATTCTCAGGAGATATAACTACGCGCACAAGAGTGCAAACGTGGTAAGCCTAGGAACCTGAAAAATCAGGATATTAGGACTGCGAAGTCTTAAGAATCCCCGTCTGTTGAGAAAGCGGGGGTGTCGAATAATCGCCACGTATCAACCGTCGAGGTTCAATCGCTAAAATAGTTCAGATCAGCACGCTTGCCCAAAGGCGTCAGGAACCCTTATGCAAAACTCTGTGGCAAAACACTACTTATGGGCTTTAGGTGAAGGGATCAAAGGGTGTAAGCCAGGCGATCTGATCGCTGGTCGCTACTTGGTCAAGCGCGATCGACTTCTTGTCGATACTCAACCCGAACAGTTGCCGGAACAGCCCGAAGAGATTCCGAGTGTTGTCACTCCTTATCTGAGACTATTTACCTATCAGTTGCACGTACCTCAAGTATACGGGCTGGTATCGTCCCAGAGGAGCAAGCTCTCGGGAGATATCTGGCTATTGGAAAACGCGCCTATTTTGAAGGTGACGGAATCTTTAATGCCGGAACTGGCCGACTCCTGGAAAGGAGCCGCAGCGATGCGCCAGCTCAATTGGCTGTGGCAAATTGCCCAGTTGTGGCAGCCGTGTATCGCTCAGGGCGTGGCTTCCACGCTGCTGACTCCGGAACTGCTGCGGGTGGAAGGACAATTGGTGCGGTTTCTGGAATTGCAGCCCGATCGCAAACCGCCTAATTTGTCGCAGTTGGGCAAATTGTGGCAGCAGTGGCTCGAAGATGCTCACCCGGCGATCGCCAATTTTTTGAGGCAACTTTGCCAGCAAATGGTTGCCGGTCAAGTGCGCAACGGCGAACAACTGATGGGCCAGTTGGATAAAGCTCTGGCAAAGTGCGGGCGATTTTACGATCGTCACGTTGAGATAGCCACGGGCACCGATGTCGGCAGAGCACGGGCTCACAACGAAGATGCTTGCTATCCGCCCAGCGGTACGGTGTTCTCCGGAAAACCGGGATCGTCCGCTTGCGCGATCGTCTGCGACGGTATCGGCGGACAAGACGGCGGCGAAATCGCTTCGGAAGAAGCCATTGCTGTGCTGCGGGAAAAGTTGGAGCAAATGCCCCTGCATCAGGCTAATTGGGACCCGCTGAGCCTGACTTCCAAGCTGCAACGGGCCGCTTGTGCTGCTAACGACAAGATAGCCGGTCGCAACGACAGCGAACACCGCCAAGGCCGCCAGCGGATGGGAACTACGCTAGTTATGGCTTTAGCCCACATTCACGAACTCTACGTCGCCCACGTCGGAGACAGTCGGGCTTACTGGATTACCCGCACTGGCTGCTATCAAGTTACTCTCGACGACGATGTAGCTTGTCGGGAGGTGCGTTTGGGCTACTCCCTCTACCGGGATGCTTTGGAACAAGTGGCCGCAGGCGCTCTGATTCAAGCTTTGGGCATTAGTTCGTCCAACACTCTGCACCCAACTGTGCAGCGTTTTCCGGTTGATGAGGACTGCGTTTTGCTGCTGTGTTCCGACGGTTTGAGCGATAAAGACCGGGTTGAGGAATGTTGGGAAACGGAGATTTTGCCAATTCTCGACGGTAGCATTAATGTGGCCAAGGCGCGCGATCGACTGATTGAGATTGCTAATACTAGAAACGGTCACGATAACGTCACTGTAGCTTTAATTCACTGTCAGGCACATTTGAGGGACGAAGGCAATACTTTGACAGAATTGTCTGTCGCACCTTTAGATACGCCTGCGGAACCAATTATCGACAGCGAGGATTTGCCAACGGATTTGAATGATCCCACAATTCTTAGCGATGGTAATTCTCAAGCGAAAACGCAGTTGTTACAGCCGGAAAAAAGCAAAAGTTCATTTTCTCTGCTCCTGAAAATTGTATTTTTATTAGGGTTGGGGGGTGTATTTGCTTATTTTTTCATTCCTCCGGTGGGTCGGGCGATCGATACTGCCGGGGAGTCGATTTTCGGGAAAGGCGGTTTAATTAATAATGGAAGCACGCCGCAGAAAACAGTTGAATCTGTACCTCCTCCGGTGAAATCTTTAGAAACAGGCTCGTTTATAGAGATTAAAAGTTCTGCAGGTGGGGAATTGGGAAAAGAGGGCGATCGCTTGGATTTGCGCGTCGCAATGGGTGAGTTGACTGTCAAGGGAACAGTCCCTGCCGGCAGCGTTTTGCAAGTGACAAACAAACAACTTACGCCTCAAGGCAATTGGTTGGAATTGAAAGTTTGTTCGATTCCTGAAATAGTGCGGTCGAACTCTCCCAAACCCAACTCAAATAAAGATTTTTCTACAGTTTCAAAACCCGCAGTGAATCGATCTCCCGCTGTGGCAACTCCCTCGCCTTCCCCGACCGTTAAGCCAACCGTTGAAGTAGGAATCGCCAAGCTGCCAGCGGGAGAAATCGGATGGATTCAAGAACAAGCTGCCCTTTCTAAAGTAGTCTCTAACCCGACTCCAAACCCGAATCAACAGGGGAAATGCGTTGTTAATTCTGACTCAAATCCCAATGCTAATTAAACTGTTAATGCTTGAGTATGTTGAGCGACTTTGCTCTAATTTAGTAGAAAGAAAAATGCAGATTTCTAAACAAAACTAAGATTAACTGGTACCATCGCTGGTCAAGTAGCTGACATAATCAGTCCTAGACGCAAAAACCCGGTTGATTCACAAAATTTGGTCATATACGCTCGATCTCGACAACGCTCAACCGGGTTTCTTTGGGTAGCGTGCGATGGCGAACTGATAATTTTAGATTTGAGATTGGAAATTATTAAATTCCCAATCTCAAATCTAAAAAGGTTTCAAAATTTCTAACCTAATTTCTTAGATACTTCTGCAAGTTTAGTCACCATCTGAGATACGGCTTTGTCAACGGCCGCGCTCAAAAGTGAGTCTTCATTGCTGCTGCCAGAATTGCTGCTGATACCTCTGACAGAAATATTAGAATCGCTTTGATCGGATTCTCCTACTGCTTTGGCGGTAGCAAGAATATCTCCTGAAGCTGTACCAATTAACCGCACGTCTATTTGAACGGTAGCTTTGGTTTTTTGCGACCCGCCGCCGATTCCCATGAAACTGCCGCCGCCGGATTGTTTGTCGATATTAAACTTGGTAATGGTGCCGATGAGTACGGCGTCAACTCCTAACTCCTTGCCAATTTCTGCTGCTGTGCCGGCATCCATCGCACCGCTGCGATTTTGCTGTTTGAGCACTTGTTCGAGTTTGCTACGATCGACTACTGTATAAGTGCCATTGTTGACAAGTTCGTTGATTAGCAGTTCGCTGATGCCTTTAGCGGCCCCGACTCCCCTGTAGGAAGTGTAATAGCTGTTGGTGGTGCCGTAGTCGAAGTCCATGACGACTAGGCGTTTTTTGGCAGTAGCTTGGGCGATTTGGGTTGCGGGTTGGGTGGTGGCTGGCGTGGCGGTCGCGTTGACTGAAACGCCGCCTAGCATTAGGGTAGCGAGGGAAATGCTGGTTAAGCGAGATATGGTGGTTGTTTTCATAAAGGTTTCCTCACAGTGGTTTTGTGCCGACTCTAGGATACTTTACGGAACAGCCCGATGTCAGGGTTGGCGGTGAGGGTGTTGGAGTTGGCGATTTGTAGTCTTTTTTGACTTTCAAAAGGCTTAATTTTTGTTAATTAACCGCAGAGGACGCAAAGGAGACAGAGAAAGAAAGGAAGAGTTTAATAAAGGTTTCAATCCTTAATAGGGATTTAGGGGTTTTCCTGCCAAAAAATCTAATATCTTTGTACTGTAACGCGGGCAACAACCGCACAGCAATCCCAAATACCTCCTAAGCCCCAGCTTCCATAAAACCCATCAACCAATTAGCCATCGTCGCCCTGCGAGTCTGTCTCGGCCCGAATTCCCCAATTTTATAGCCCTTAAACCCCAATTTTTCCTTCAGCAACTGCTTGTTTTCTGGAGGGGTCGATCGAGTCAATTTCACGGTCGCCGGCCTAGAATCGATAAAATCCGGCGGTTCCGGGTATTCTTGGCGCCACTCGTTAGCAACATCAGCACTGTTCCACTTACCAGTCTCCGCATCGCAGCGGTAGCCCAGATACTGCCAAACTAGCTGATTGACGGCAGCATCGTCGATTTCTTCGTTGAGGATAGCCCAAATAGTTTCGTTATTCAGCGGTGGTAATTCAGACATGAGCGCGATCGAATCGGAAACACAAAAAGTTTAACTCACATTAGGTAATATTCTCAGGAACAGGCTTTCGGGCCCGTTCCACAAAAAATCATAGGAATTTGTTTGTGGGGTGGGCACGCGAGCCCGCCTAAAATGCCACCCCACAAAAAATCAATTATTCAAAATTCCGTCCTTCTGGGCCATCGACAGCATCAAGTCAATCACGCGGCAAGAATAACCCCACTCGTTGTCGTACCAAGAAACGACTTTGAAAAACTTAGAATTAAGTTCAATTCCCGCACCTGCATCGAAAATGCTCGATCGCTCGTCGCCCTTAAAATCTGTAGAAACCACCGCATCTTCAGTATATCCGAGAATGCCTTTGAGTTCGCCCTCCGAGGCTTTTTTCATGGCTTCACAAATTTCTTTGTAGCTAGTTTCCTTCCCCGTTTTAAAAGTAAGGTCAACTACAGACACGTCGGGAGTTGGCACGCGCAAAGCCATTCCCGTCAATTTTCCTTTCAATTTCGGCAACACCAAAGTAACAGCTTTTGCTGCACCAGTGGAAGATGGAATAATATTTTGAGCCGCACCGCGTCCTCCCCGCCAATCTTTTTGGCTGGGGCCGTCTACAGTTGGTTGAGTAGATGTCATGGCGTGAACTGTAGTCATTAAACCTTCTTCCAAGCCGAAGTTATCGTCGATCACTTTGGCAATTGGTGCTAAACAATTCGTTGTACAGCTAGCATTGGAAACAACAGTATCTTTTGCCTGGTCAAATTTGTGGTGGTTGACGCCTACTAGATATGTTGGTACTTTTTCAGGATCTTTTGTCGGTGCTGAAAGTATTACTCGTTTTGCTCCCGCAGTCAAGTGTTTTGATGCGCCTTCAAAATCTGTAAACAATCCGGTAGATTCTACAACATAATCTGCGCCGGATTTACCCCAAGGCAATTCGGCAGGATTTCTAATCGCTGTGCAGGGGATAAATAGTCCGTCAACGACAATCCCGTCGGGTTTGCTTTCAACTTCGCCGTCGTAAATGCCGTGGGTGGAGTCGTATTTGAAAAGATAAGCCAGGTTTTCTGGCGAAACTAAGTCGTTAATGCCGACAAATTCGATGTTGGGGTTTTTGATGCCGGCACGCATGACTAGCCGTCCTATGCGACCAAATCCGTTGATGCCAACTTTTAATGCAGCCATGTTTAAACTCCTCTTGAAAATCTCGCTAGTCGATCGGGCGATCGCCTGTTGTGGCTTAGAATTTACCACGCTAACGGATTTTTTTAACTGATTCTTTTCTATCTCTTAAGAATTCTGAATTCGGGGGCGGCGAAGGGTAATTAACCCTGAAATTACCGCTGGCTAATGGTTAATGGCTGATGATTGTAAACTTGTAAAAGTGCTACAATAGACAGAAATTATTTTCAAAATAGCCTTTTTTAAATCATGCTAAAGTAATAACAAAAAACTTATAAAAAAACCAAAATAGATTGGTATTCTCACCAGTGGCGGGTTTCGGGCCCCGAAGCCTAGGATTAAAGTCACAGATACGCACAAGGACACAGCAATGCCGTGTCCCTACACCTATGGCGTACAATCTATATGTCGCTCTAGTTTTCCAAATTGGTATAATCACCAATCACTAATGACTAATGACTAATAACTAGCCGACGCACCTAGTAATTAGCAATTCCACCGCATCTGAAATAAAACACGACCCACCAAATTTATTGAGCACGGGTCTAATGTTTTCTGCAACTGCTGATATTTGAGCCGGAGAACAAAAAGCAACCACATAAACGTTATCCAGCGCCGTCATTGATGAATTGCGGGAAACGTGATCCCTGGTGCTTTTTCCCGCCACATCACGAATCACCGAATAACCGGGTACGCCAGCTTTGTCTAAACCGTCTAAAATCTTGCCGAGTTCCACCGAGTGCGCTATGATTTCTATCCTTTTGACTGGCTCCATTATCTCACCTCCAAAACATATTGATTCCGTATAGATACAGGGGAATGCCTACAATGATATTAAAAGGAAAGGTCACTGCTAAGGCCGTTGAAATGTAAAGACTTGGATTCGCTTCGGGAACTGTTAGGCGCATGGCTGCTGGTACTGCTATATAAGAAGCACTCGCGCACAATACAGCAAACAGCAAAGTGTCTCCCTGCGGCAGTCCGATTAATTTGGCTATTAGCAAAGCAATTACTGCGTTGAGTATGGGAATTAGGATTGCAAAGCCGATCAGAAAAATTCCTGCTTCTTGCAAATCTTTAATTCTGCTGGCCGCAACCAGGCCCATGTCTAGCAAGAAAAAAGTCAAAACTCCGTAAAATAAGTCTTGAGTAAACGGACTCATAACTTGCCAACCGTGTTCTCCTGTTAGTATGCCCATAATTAGGCTGCCAATCAGCAGAAAAACTGAACTGTTTAGGAATGCTTCTTGCAACACTTCTGGCCAAACTATTTCGCGTTTTCCTTCTTCCCCGCCAAATACACTGACTAGAATGAGACCGACTATAATTGCCGGGGATTCCATTAATGCTAGCGCGGCTACCATGTAACCGTCAAACTCGATCCCCTGTGCTGTGAGGAAGGAGGTTGCGGTGATAAATGTGACGGCGCTGATGGAACCGTAGGTGGCTGCGATCGCCGCGGCATTGTAGGAGTCGAGTTTGATCCTCAGTATAAAAAAAGTATAAATTGGTACTAAGATTGACATCAGCATCGCTGCAAAAATTGTCAGGGCGATTTGCTGGTCAATTCCGCTTTTGGACAGTTCGACGCCGCCTTTAAATCCGATCGCAAACAGCAGATACAGCGAAAACAGTTTGGGGATGGGCGCTGGAATTTCTAAATCAGATTTGAGAAAAATTGCCAGCATTCCCATGAAAAAAGCTAATATTGGGGGATTTAAGATATTTGACGCTACTAAACTCAAATCCACGATCGTTCACTCCCATTTTTTGCGTTTTTAGTATTACTTCCCCAGTAATTGTTGCACGAGAAGGGATCGATAGAGCGATCGAACTTTTGAAGCGAAAGCTCGACGGGGCTAAATACCGCCTAATAGGGCAAAGACGCACACTGCACGCCCTACAACCAGTAAGGCGTGCACTTCGCACCCGCAGGTTAAGTATTTGTGTTTAACTAAGCAACAGCCAAATAAGACTCTAGGTCTTCGGAACCACCGATCAACTTGCCGTCGATAAATACTTGCGGCACAGTTGTAGCCCCAGTCATAGCCCGGAGCGATCGAGTTGTGATCTCCCGGCCCAAGACGATTTCTTCATAATCGAAGCCATTTTTACTCAGCAGTGCCTTAGCCTTAGCGCAGAAGGGACAGCCCATTTTTGTAAACAGCGAAACGACCTTCGGCTTCGCTGCTGCGGAGTTGATGTAGTTGAGCATCGTCTCGGCATCGGACACTTTGAAAGGGTCTCCCGGTTCATCAGGCTCAATAAACATTTTTTCAACCAAGCCATCTTTTACCAGCATCGAATAACGCCAAGACCGCTTGCCAAAGCCTAAGTCTGTTTTGTCTACCAGCATTCCCATGCCTTCGGTAAATTCGCCGTTACCGTCGGGAATTAACGTCACATTGTCTGATTCTTGGTCTTTTGCCCACTCGTTCATCACAAAGGTGTCGTTGACGGAAATACAAACTATTTCATCTACGCCATTTTCTTTGAAAACTTTGGCACATTCGTTGTAACCGGGGAGGTGCGTTGACGAACAAGTGGGCGTAAAAGCCCCAGGCAGCGAGAAGACGACTACGGTTTTACCTGCAAATATATCATCGGTGGTGACATCGACCCACTCGTTGTCTTTGCGAGTGCGAAAGGTGACTTTGGGTACTCTTTGACCTTCTTGGTTCGTCAGCATGATTTTAAATTCTTAGGTACTTAGGTTCAATTGCTTACTTTAGCGTACTCATAACGAGTACGACTTGTCAAGAGGAGGCGGGTCTTTTCCTCGGACTTGGGCGCGCGCGAGCTCAGTTCATTGTCTTTGCGACAGCTAGCAGATTTAAAACTTGCTGTTTAAGTAGGTCGGCAATTCTGTCTCCATTCCTTGGCTGCTGCTAACGGGTGAGGATTTTTTACACATTCTCTCAACATATCGATATCAATTCCCGGTAGCAATTCGCTTTGTGTGATTAATTCATAACCGCAGTTGGACACGAATTCAACCGGAATTTGTTCTCGCAAATGGTAGATAGAAAATTGGTCATTTCGCCAGAACCAAACCTCTCGTACATTCAACCTTCTATACAGTTCTAGTTTATTGATGCTGCCACTGGTAACAATCACTTCAATTACCAAATCGGGAATTTCTTTATCTGTGCCAATACAGTAAGCTTCATCAGGTTCCGTACCGCCACTTTTTTCCTCTTGTCGCAGGGTTGTAGACCCAAAAGGAAAATATTCGATTTCTGATTCTACAAAGTAAATTTCTAGCAGATTTCCAATGCCAGTTTTGCGACTTTCATGGCGGCGAGAAGGCGACATAATTTCCAAAACTCCATCTAAATAAGTAACTCGATATCCCGCTGTATCTCCAATCCGATTCAGCAGTGTCTCGTATTGTTCCCAGTTGGCGCTATCGGTAATGTAGCGATCTTCAGGATCTTGGCGTTGGAGTGCTTGTTCCTTAAGTAGCGTATCTAGCTCGCTCGTCAGCATCGGTATTACCTCCTTAGAAGTTGTTCTAATCTTAGCTCAACTTTATTCCCAATCAAACTGCCTCCCCAAATATTCCTCTAATTCCTGATTGTAAGGTCGGAAATAATCGCTCAACCTGTCGCGAATCGATTCATTTACCCGCTGATAAGAACCGGGATTAGCATTTTGGTATTCAGACAATTGATATTCCGGCAAATCTAAGAATTCTAAAACTTGCTTGAGTGTTGTCGCCGCACCTGCATAAAAATCTTCGCTTTTCAAAATTAACAACTGTTCTCGGGGAAAGAAAGCCCGCCATTTTTTGATAAATTCTATGTACCTACCGCGAGCTAAATAATTCCCTGGTTCCTCGCCGATGATGTATTCTGGATTTTGACTCAACCGTTCAATTTCATCGCTAATTACTCGATCGAGCGATCGCGCTTCCCAGTTTAAGCCAGTCAATCGGTAAAATTGAGAAATCGCCCGATCGACCGGATTTCGCAAAAGTACAATCAGTTTCGCCTGTGGAAACAGGCTGTAAAGACGTTCCGGTGCTTCCCGAGAGTCAAAATAGCTTGGACTTGCTTCGCCCGTCAAAAATTGCTCCCCGGCTGGCATTGGCGGAAAATGAGCCAAATACCAATCAATCCCCCTGTCAAAGTGCCACGAGAAAAAATCCATCTCCTTTTTAATGGGAGTCAAAATTTGCGGGTGTTGGGCTAAATAAGTATACAGAGAAGTTGTGCCACACCGCTGAGAACCAATAATTATAAAGTTAGGAACTTTGACTGGTTTTAAGTTCCAATTTTGTGGAACAGGCATCTTGCCTGTCTCTTCTTGTGGAACAGGCATCTTGCCTGTTCTCTTACTGATAAGAGATGCAAAACTTTGTTTGTAACTGACTGTTCGATAAAAATCAATCGCCTCGGCAATTTTACCTTGCCTCGTTAAAGCTTCCCCCAAATTCAGATAAGGCCAAAAAGCCTCCGGTTTAGCTGCAACAACTTCGCGGCACAAGTTCTCAACTTCATCTAGCTTGTTTTGCCTAACAAAAACTTCCCACAAATTGTAATAAAACCACCAAGGAAGATCTGGATTTATTTTTATTGCTTGGCAAAATGCCTCCGCCGCTTCCTCCCAATATTTTTGGTGGCTCAAAACGGCACCTAAATTGTAATAAGACCAGCAATCATCGGGTTTTTGGGCGACAGTTGCGCGAGATGAGGCTAATGCGCGATCCTCTTCGAGGGCTTCGCTAACGCACTTTTCTTGCTGCTGCAACAACTCTTCTAATTCTACTGACTGTGCTGCACAACTCGGCATAGTTGTCAATAGCAATTTGTAAATAATAATTGCGCTTTTTGGGCGATCGTACTGTGCTAAATTCTTTCCTAGCTGCCAATAAAATTCCCGATTTTCCGGTGTAATTTGCAATTTAAATTGTTCTAACACCAACTTCAAATCAGACTCTGTTTGTCCGACAGCATATCCCAACTTGTCGTAAATTCCTGGCAAATTTTCGTCAATTTCAACAGCTTTTAAATAGGTGGCGATAGCTTCATCCCACTGTTTTAGTTTAGTTAAAGCGTCGCCTAAATTGCAAAAAGACCAAGCAAAATCCGAGTTGAATGCAATCTCGCAGCGGTAAGCAGCAGCAGCTTCTTCCCATCGCCGAAGTTTCAGCAAAGCATCGCCCAGATTGTGATAAGACCACGAAAAATCGGGATTTAACTCAACAGCTTTTTTGTAAGCCGCGACAGCTTCCTCCCATTTTTCAAGTTTCAGCAAAACATCGCCCAAACTGTGATAAGACCAAGAAAAATTAGGATTTAATTCAATAGCTTTTTTGTACGCAGCAACAGCATCATCAAACCGACCGCTTTCTTGCAGAGAATTCCCCAAATTATGGTAGTCATTATCCATGCAAAACTCCTGCAAGACTCATTAATTTTTCCAGCGAGCTCAAATCCAACTGCATATCTTTATGTAAAGGTTTGGTCGGAGTTCCCTCATCAACCAAATCACCAATTAAATAGTAATGTTCCAAACCGCATAAATTGCTAATCATCCAATAACAATACGGAACGTAAAGCGGAGAAAAAATCTCAATTACTTTAGTTCCTGGACTGCAAAAAACTAGATTAGTCAATCCCCCTCCGTGAGGTGCGACAACTACTTTAGCAGCAGCCAAACACGATGCTTGTTCCGCTATCGACATCGTTTCCAGCTTGACAATGCGGAACCCCAATTTTTCTAAGTATTTAATTACCTCTTCATCGTTGACAATTCGTCGATAGGATGCTTGTTGGCGACTGATATAAATTCGCTCTGAATAGTCTGTGTTTAGTGGCTGTTGCTCATTTAAAAATGTCTTTCTGAGATATTCACACTTCCATTTAGAAACTGCCCCCGATCCGTTATAAGATATTGACGGAACTATTAATTTATCGGTTGTAACGTGTAAACTGCAGCGACTTTCTAAAAGTTTATCTTGAGGAATTCCTAAAGTCTCTAAAGTTTCTGCTTGATAGGAAGAATCCCTGGCATTGACAATAAACTTATCTATAGTTTCTATCAATCCGCTCCGCTGTAAAAGGTCAAATCGCGTAATCACATCAAACATCCAATGAAAATAAGCGGCTCCACCCCAGCGAGCAGATAAAAAAGCCACATTTCCATCGACGTGTTCAGCGGGAGGCAATTTGTCGGAAGTGATTACTAATTCAGCACAACCCATTGAAATATCAGTAACAAGTTTATTTTCTGAAGTAATAACAGCGGTAGTCACAACATCTGCCCAAGCTCGTCCCTTTGGCAATACGGCAACAAAAGCTTTTCTTGAATGACTTTGATGTTCCCAAAATCTGCTGTTGCTGTCGATTGTTTTGGAATACGATAAATTGATGTGACTCGCAGGATGGATGTCAATGCAGGTGAGGTTAGGATTGGATTCTGCTGTAACGGTCAAATCTTCTGTAAACCCACAGTATTTTTTGAGAACACTTAAGGGTAATATTTGATTGCTGTATTCTCCGCGATCGCTCTCATCGACTTCTCCTTGTTGTTCCAGAGCATAACCTATATTATCGTAAGCTTCAAACAAATCGGGTTGAATTTGCAATGCTTGAACTAAATTAGCGATCGCAGGTTCCCACTGCTGTTTGGCAATTAAAGTCAAACCCAATCCTTCGTAACACCAACAGGATTTTGGATCGAGATTGATGCCTTGCTCATAAATTGCGATCGCCCTTTCCAATTCCCCTTGATTCCGCAGTGCATCGCCCAACTTTTTGTACAGCCAACTATGCTCAGGTTCTAGCTCAATAGCACGACCAAAAGCCACTGCTGCTTCTGGCCAATTTTCTTGTGATTCCAGAACTTCTCCCAAACTATTGTACAGCCAACAATCATCTGGATTTAATTCAATAGCTTTGCGGCAAGCCGCCGCCGCGTCATCCCAATTTTCCAGTGCAACCAAAGCCTTACCTAATCTATCGTAAGACCAACAAAAATCGGGATTTAGTTCAACTAACTTGCGGTAAGCAACAGCAGCTTCCTCCCACTCAGAAAGCTCCATCAGCACATCGCCTAAATTGTTGTAAGTCCAACAAAAATCGGGATTTAACTCAATAGCTTTGCGGTAAGCAGCAGCGGCTTCGCCCTGTTCCTCAATCGCCTGCAAAGTTTCCCCCAAAAAGTAGTAAGCCCAACTAAAATTAGGGTTTAGTGCGATCGCCTTTTGGTAAGCTGCCCGAGCTTCCTCAAACAGTTCTTTCTCTTGCAGAGTTTTACCCAACTTGTGGTGAGTTAAGTAGTTGCCAGACTTAATTTTAATAGCTGTTTGATAGCGGGCGCTCGCCTCATCCAAATAACCCGCATTTGCCGCAATATCCCCCAACTTTTCCCAACCCAGAGACAACAGAGTTTGCTCTTCGCCCAAACTTTGATTGCCGATTTTTTTGACAATCAGTTGATAGCCTTTGTGTACTACTTCTAACTGACTTCCAAACATCTCCAAAAAAACATCTATCCCAATTTTAGTATCTTGCTCCGGGCTGTCGGGAAACGTAAACTCGTAATCATCAAAAATCATCAGCCCCCCAACTTTCACCAACCTCCAAGATAAAATCGCATCTTGCAGAGCACTGGTGGGTTTGTGACAGCCGTCAACGTAAGCAACATCGTAATATTCCGAAGTCAAATTCACTAACAAATCTTGAGAGTAACCTTCTAATTCAATTACCCGATCGGCGGCTCCAGTTTTAACAATATTGCCCTTAAAATGTTGTTGAAAGAACAAATCAATACAAGTAATCTTTGCCGTCTGATGAGTTAAAATATTATCCAGCAGCCAGCAAGCCGACATTCCCTGAAAACTGCCGATTTCCACTACTTGAAATTCCGCAATTCCAGTAAATTCCTGCAAATGCCGTTGCCAAATAGGAATATTGTGTGTAAACCAATCTTGGGTAAATTGATAATCTTTCGCCGCACACTCAGCCCAACCCCTCAATTCGGCCGCTTTTTGGTGGCAAATAATTGCTTCTTCTAATTCCCCTAATTGCGGTAAAATATTTCCTAAATCGTTGTAAGGCTTAGAATTGCTCGGATCGATTTCAATTTGGTGGCGGTAAGTGGCAATTTGTGCGTATAACTCCTGTTGTTTCGCCCGAACATCATTGAGTTGGGCGACAACTTCCGCAGCATTCGGTTCAATTTGCAGTGCCATGCTATAAAATACGATCGCACCTTCCAACTGCTTCTGTTTCGCTAAACTATTCCCTAAATTTATATAAAACTCCGCTCCATCTAACTCAATTCCCAGCAAATTGTGGTAATTTTTCCCGCTGGCAAGTACCTCAATAGCTTGACAATAAGTTTCGATTGTGCTGTCTAAGCCCGATTCGCTTCGCTTCCGCAAAACATATCCCAACCGCTGATTAATTCCCGTCAAATTCGGCTCAAGCTGAACCGCGTGCAGGTAAGCGCTAACAGCTTCATCCCAGGATTTTTCACAGGTTAAGGCAATTCCCAAATTGCAATAAAACCAAGGAATATTTGAATTTATTTCAATAGCTTTGCGGTAGCAACTAATAGCTTCAGACCACAGTTTTTTGTGAGCCAAAGCGTCCCCTAAACAATTGTATGCCCAGTAGGAATTATCATTAATTTCAAGAGTTTGACGGTAACATTTAATTGCTGCATCTAACTCGCGCTTTTGCATCAAAACATTGCCCAAACCAAGGTAAGCACGAGCGTAGTTGGGATTGATTTCAAGGCTTTTGTTGTAACAGGCGATCGCCCGATCTAATTCACCTCGCTCCGCCCAAGTTTTACCCAAACAGTGGTAAGATTCAAAAGAATTTGGATTGATCGCAATGGCTTGTCGGTAATTGGCGATCGCCTCATCCGACCGTTTCTCCCGGACCAGCATTTCCCCCAAATTGTGATAAGCTGTTGCCAGCTTCGGGTTTAACTTAATTGCCCGCGAATAACATTCAATAGCGCGATCGAACTTTCCCAATTCAACTAAACTATTTCCCAGAGTGACGTGCTCGTCAGCAGTTGCCCAATTCGGCTCGATATTAAAAGCTTGATACCAACAGTCTGCCGCCTCTTCTGGCTTCTCCAACTGCGTCCAAATTCTCGCCAAGTGCCGATAAACAGCAGCAAAATTCGGCGCTAGCGAAATTGCTTTTTCACAATTGGCGATCGCCTTTTCCCACTGTTTATCCTGAGAATACAAACTGCCTAGATTAGCGTAAACTTCCGGCAAATTTGGATTGCGATCGATCGCCCTTTCATACCACTGCTTAGCTTGCTCGATTTCACCTCGAACCTGCATCACCTTTCCCAGCGTCTGGCAAGCTGTCGCCAAATTCGGTTCAATATTCAACGCTGACTCGCAAGCAGCAACTGCCTCATTCAACTTTCCTTCGGCTAAATAAACTTCTGCTTGCCGACTTAAATCAACCGCTGCTTTTTCCATCTTCTCAATCGAGGGCATAATTAAACTTACTCCAGACGCCAACTAACCCAAACGCACCACTTCAACCATCCTTTTCAGCGAACTCAAGTTCACCAAAATATCCTCAGTCAGCGAATTCTGATACATCAACTGTCTAATAGGATAGCATTCAAAAGCCTCGCCCGCTAAAAAGTAATGTTCCAACTGCAAATATTGACTGCTTCCCCAGTAATAATGACTGATATAGTGAGGCGACACCAACTCAATTACTTTAGTTCCCTGGCGACAAAAAATCGTATTTGTCAAACCGCTGCCGTGGGCAGCAACTATCACCTCAGCGTGGTAAAAATGAGCAATTTGCTCTGCCAAAGACATCGACTCCGGCAAAATAGAAACAAAGCCAAATTGCTCCAAAACCTCAACCACATCTTCCTCGTTCAAAACTCGCCGATATCTCGCTTTGCTGCGGCTGATATAAATGCGTTTTGGATAGCTGGAACTAGGTATAATTCCCTTGAGAAACTCGCGCCTCAAAAAATCCATCGCCCACCCAGAAGGCCAGCCCAAATATCCCGCAAAAGACGGCACAATTAACTCTGTTGCTTGAATGTGAGGCAAACGATCGCTTTCCAAGACTTTCTCTTCAGGAATGCCCAGAATTCTTAGACTTTCCCGCTGAAATTGGTGCTGACAACTATTCACCAAAAACCAATCAATTTCCGCCAAATTCCTACCGCTGAGCCGCAGCAATTCTATCCTCGGCAAAACATCAACCATCCAGTGAAAATAGACATTTCCCGACAAACCAGAAAGCACCGCCACGCTACCGTCAATTTGCTTTAAACTTGGAAAGGATTCTAACTGAAAAACGCTGTGTTTTCTAACATCATGCTTTTCGCATCCCGGCAAAAACCCCGGATAATCTCTCGACACATCAGCCAATAAATAATTATCAGGAGTAATTACAGCGATCGCCTTGCAAATCATCCAATAATTTTCCTGCGGAACAATCCAAACTCGCCCGTTGGGAATCTGTGCCACAAAAGTCTTTTGCGACTCCACAGGTAGCGGTTGCAAGTTCGACAAACGGCAAACTCCCCAACCCAAATGCACCGGATCGAACCACTTAGAAATCCTCTGCAAACACAGCCCGCAAGTTAAACCTGTACAATCGGCATTTGCCAATTGCGAATTTGTTAGCGAAAATTGGGAATTCTGAATATTTTCGGCACAGGCTTCTAGTGCAGATTTCCAAACTATTTCCACATAATTTCCCGCATCCAACTTAGAATTAACCAGCCAATCCCAACTCGATAAATAAATAGCGTGAGGAGGTTCTAGAAAATTGCGCTCGGGCGAGGAGATAAAACTCTTTTTAGTCCACTCTTTCTGCTCCCCATACCCGTGCAATTGCAACTCTAAAACCTTTTGATAATAATCAATCGCCCGTTCCCAGCGCCCCTGTTTTTCCAGGAGTTTTGCCAACTCAAAATAAACCTGCGGTAAAGCAGGTTGAATCGTCAACGCCATGCGGTAAACTGCAATTGCTGCACTGAACCGCTGTTGCTGGGCTAAGGAATTTCCAACCCGCCAGTAAATCTCTGCATTGTGTGGCTGAATTTGCAAAGCTTTTTGATAATAAGCGGTGGCCGATTCGTGTCCGCCGTACTCTGTTAAAGCATTTCCCAAATGCAAGTAAATTTCTGCTAAATTATCGCAGATTTCAGCAACAGGCAATTCGCGATCTGCACTTGACAAATATCTAGCCGCAGCATCTTTTTTCTTTACTTTTAAATCCCTTAAATCTGTGACATCCGTGACATCCGTGACATCCGTAACATCCGTTATACAATCCGTTGCCGAACTTCCCATCAATGCTGTGAGAAATCGATCGCACGCAGCGATCGCCCTTGAGAATTCATCATCTTCTACAGCAGCAACTCTGCGCCTGTCTCCCAAGCGGCAGTAAGCCTCAACAAAATCGGGCTTCAGACCTATCGCCCGCTTAAAATAAGGCATGGCCTCAGCAATTTTGCCCAAAACCATCAAAGAAAACCCGGCGTCTGTATAGCCCGAAATATGTTCGGGATTCAGCTCGATCGCGCGATCGAAACAAGCAACCGCCGCCGAATGTTCTCCCTGTATTTGCCACGCTTTCCCCAGATTGTAGTGAGCCAAAACCATGTCCGGCTGCAACTCAATAGCTGTGAGGTAAGATGCGATCGCCCGATCGGGATTTTTGTCCAGCAACGCTTGACCAAAATTATTGTGCAGCGTCGCCCAATCTGGCTTAATCTCGATCGCCCGTTGGTAAACCTCGATCGCCTCAGCAGCGCGATCGTCCTTCAGCAGAATCGCACCCAAATTGCTGTAAGCTTCCACGTAATCCGGCTTCAGAGCAATCACCTGTCGGTAGGTATCAATTGCCGCTTCGAGCTGATTATTTTCATCTAAAACCACAGCCAGATTGTAGAAAGCAAGTAGATAATTGGGGTTAAGAGCGATCGCCTTTCGGTAACAGTCGATCGCCTCTAACAAATTACCCTGATTGTGAAAAACATTTCCCAAGTTATAATGAACTTCCGGCCAGTCTGGTTTCAAATCCAGAGCTTGCCGGTAGTGAAAAACCGCCTCATCCAGCCACCAATACTCGCTGTAAAGTTGACCCAAATAAGCATGAGCCAGAAAAAACTGCGGCGAAATCTCCAAAGCTCGCACAAAAGCGTCTCTTGCCGCCGTCGGATCGCCTTGAGCTTCCAGAATTTCGCCTAAAGTGGTGTAAGCCGAGGGCGAAAACGGTTGAAGTTCGATCGCCCTTTTGCAAAACTCGATCGCCTCAGTTAACTTCCCCCTGTTCAAATAAACTTGGGCTTGCCGGATATATTCTTGAGTGTTCATTGATCGCCAGCAGTTGCGGTTACTTTACCGCTTCAGTAAAACTTAGAAATTCTGATTTAAAAACTTTGTATTTATATTTTGCCCGATCGGGCGATCGATTAATTTCACTAATTAATTGTTAAAATTTTTACGTTTGACGTTAAAGTTGACACCAATCCCCGAGTTTTACTTCCTACTTTCTTTTGCTTCTGAGACTCAAGCCTTATAAACGCCGTTTCTACGAGATACGACACTTTTGCTGGCAAATGAATTACAAAAAACTGGTTTCGCTCCGGGGCGGTGCCAAGAGCGCCTGCCCTCCGGGTTTCTGAGGTGTACTGAACTAACCTGGAATCTGCTGCTGTATCTTAGGTTTCCGGGCGAAGTATTTACCAAGAAACCGACTTTCTGATTCCGCGTGCCTAAGTCCTGTCTCTACATTAAAGCTTTCAACTTCGCTCCGCCGCAGGCAGAATGAAGTTGAAAGCTTCCAAGACTTTCAGTAGTGTGAGAACAGCACCAGATTTTATCTGGTGCTGCCCCACAACTGCCACTTGTTTTAGAACAACTCGAAGCTGTTCGAGGTAATTGTCAGACCAGTCTGCAACTGAGCAACAGTTAGCACTCCGTTGCTGCCGTTGAAGTACAACGCACCGCTTGTTGGGTCGTAGACCAACTTGTTCGTCGTGCCTGCTCCTGGGCTGGCTGCGTTGAAACCAGAAACGACTACAAACTCGGTGGCATCGAAGCTGCTGCCCAAACCAGAGAACACACCGCCCTGCTTCAAGCGGATCTTATCTTCGCCTGGGGTAAAGTCAGTGATCGTATCTACGCCATAATCGCCGCCGCTGGAGAAGAAGTAGAACGTATCGCTGCCAGCACCGCCCGTCAGGACATCACTTCCTCTGTCGCCAGTGATAAAGTCATTGCCAGAGCCACCATCGACAGTATCGTTGTCTTTACCGCCGAACAGGCTGTCGTTGCCGTCGCCGCCGGCGACAACATCGTTGCCTTGGCCGCCATAGACTGTATCGCTCCCAGAGCCGCCGAGTACGGTGTCGTTGCCTCTGTCGCCAGAAACCAGGTCATTGCCATCACCGCCGTCTACGAGGTCATCACCTTTTCCGGCAAAGATCACGTCATCGCCGGTGCCACCAGCTACCACATCGGCGCCGCTGCCTGAAAGGATGGTATCGTTGCCGTCGCCGCCGCCGACACTGTCATTGCCGCCGCCGGTAATAATCAGATCGTTGCCACCGCCACCAGCGACCACATCGTTGGCCCCAAAAGTCAGGATGATATCGCCTTGGGCGGTGCCGTTTAACCTGTTACTCTCCTGGGTGCCGATAATGTTAGCGCCACCGCCCGGTCCCGGGTTTGAAGATACTGGTGTTGTTGGATTAGTTACCTGTGTCATTTACACTCCTCCTAAAGGATGAACCATTTTTCTACAATACACTTTTCTCTGCTATACAAAACCTGGCTAAGCTTATTTAAGCTCCACCATTCAACTAGAAGTAGTTTCTAGAGGGTCTGCTTCCTGCTTCTACCAAGGGAGTCGGCTCCTACTTGTCCACAGGCGTAAATTCGGGTGGAGCAGCACCCTATTTTTCAAATGAGTACAACTATTTTTTTTGAAGCTTTTAGCCAACGAAACCGGACATTGGTTGAGACCCTAATTGACCCGGCTGCCATAAGTTGTCATGTAATTTAAATTGTCCGTAAGGAGGTCGGGATCGCAAGTTGAATCCTGTATTCCTTGAGCAGCAAATATCGGTTGTTTCCTGCTGTGGACTCTCGACTCCACCACTCCCTCCCTCCTCTAACACCAAAATATTTCAACTAAACGTTTGTGAGTGTACCATACTGAGCTTCGATGCGGCTAGTCATTTTTAAAACAATAGCCGGGAAATACACATAAACCATTTTTAATCGGAGTATGCTCTCAAGATCGAGAAATCGCACCGGGCCCTTCTTGGCACTGTCGATCGCCGGGAAGTTCGATCGCCCGCAATCGGGCTGCTGGAACTGAGTTGCGACTTTTCAGTACACTGTAGTTGACCAGACTTTTGATTTTCGCCAATAGTTCCCCAGAAATCAAAATTTTTTAGCTAGGTTTCAAAGCAAGCCCGCGCACGCTGGAGGCCGCATTCAATCAAAAGTTCGTCCCAACACAATCCCCGACGGACTCTTGAGGCTCATCACCTTGATTTTTCCACCGAAATCCCTCGCACTCAACCCAGGATTTTGGCGAAAAAACCCGGTTTTTCAACCCAAATAGGTCATTACAGCCATGAGCCGCATCCATCCCGACAATCTGACAATGCAGCGCTTGTGTTGGGAAGTTGACATGAACGGTACGCCGGTAGAGTGGTGACGGTACTGTCAGTCGATTTTAAATTTGAGATTTGAGATTTTAGATTTACTCCACAGATGAATCTGGGAGGTTGAACAAAGATCTAAAATTTTGGGCTGCTGGCGACTCCTGTCGGAAACTGGTATCCGTTTTTGGGCGGGGTCAAAGCTGAGAAGAAACTGCTGCGCATCTTGTAAAAGTTTATAAACAGAATGCAACTGCCGGTCAGCTCTAAACTCCGTCATCAATCCTTCCCCATCTCAAACCTCAAATCTCAAATCTCAAATGGTATTAATTGTCTCTTAGTTCGGGACACAGTGTCAAACATAAAAATATGCGGCGTTGCATATATTCATAACGATATTTAAAAATAGGAAGTGGCATAATAAAGGCAAAGTTGTTCAAAGTTCAAAAATGCAATGCCCCAAATGCAACGGTGAAGATGTAGTTAGGGCTTGCTGGATAAGTGCAGAAAGGTTACACGGCCTGGTTATGCGATCGTCCGATCAAGAAAAGTGTGCAAGAT
>NZ_JAUBQD010000084.1:0-23207 GCF_036701085.1 Microcoleus sp. Pol7_A1 | reverse complement strand
TTTTAAATCATCCAAATCTTCCTTCAGTCTTGTCTTATGGTACTCTGGCTGCTTAAAAACTGTCCGGAGTATTGTTAGATTAGAGTGGATAGAACACCCTCGGCGATCGCAAAAATCGAGACATTCATCAGAACTTCTTCACGCACGAATAACTGTAACCGTTCGCCCCATTGGTGTCAGATGAATTTCAGTATTCAATCGCTCTTCTAATTCGAGCGCATTGTCGCGTCGATCGAATATCACCAACCACCCTTCATCTTGTCCCAATCGAGCCAAATATCCATCTAACTGTTCCAACCCTTTACGCAACGGATCGACTTTCCGAGTTCGCCAAACCTTCAGTTCAATTCCCAATGTTACCTCACCATAACGCAAACATAAATCCATTCTGTCGCGTCCAATGGCATATTCCCGCTCCAATGTTCCCCCACCATTAATCACTCGATGCAGAAATGCCATCAACACTAAATGAGGGGCTATTTCGGGATAAGATGCACTTTTGAGTGTCGAGTTGAAGTACAATACTCCGGTAAATCATTTTAGCCCGAAGGATGTCATCAAAATTATCAAAGAAGGCATTGCCACAGGAGGTAAATATATGAGTTCCTATGTGCTTGGTTTTCAGGACATTGACAAAACAAAAATCATGCTTGTTGGGGGTAAAGGCGCAAACCTGGGGGAACTTTCCAAGATTGAAGGAATCCGCGTACCGGATGGCTACTGTATTTCTACTGAAGCCTTTAAAAGAATCATTGGGGAAACGTCGTCGATTAACGAATTACTCGATCGCTTATCCCTTCTAAAAGTGGAAGACCGGGATAAAATCGGTGAACTTAGCGGTGAGATTCGTAGGGTCATCGAAGGGATAGCCATTCCTCAAGACATTAATGAAGAGATCGCCCGCCTCCTCTCCAGGCTTGATGAAAAAAATGCCTGTGCATTACGATCCAGCGCAACTGCAGAGGATTTACCGACGGCCTCTTTTGCAGGCCAGCAGGATACGTATTTGAACATTATCGGAAAGGAGGCAATCTATCAGCATATCAGCAAGTGCTGGGCATCGCTATTTACCGAGAGAGCAGTAATTTACCGCCTTCAAAACGGCTTCGATCACCGTAAAGTCCACCTGTCTGTGGTTGTTCAGAAGATGGTCTTCCCGCAGGTGGCAGGAATTTTGTTTACTGCAGATCCCGTCACTTCTAATAGAAAAGTGTTATCCATTGATGCCAGCTTCGGACTTGGCGAGGCCTTGGTCTCCGGCCTGGTGAATGCCGATAACTATAAAGTGTGTAACGGCACGATTGTCGATAAGAAGATATTTACCAAGAAACTGGCTGTTTATGCCTTAAAAGATGGCGGTACGAAAGAACAGGAAATTGAGCCTGAGCAGCAGAACAGGCAAGCGCTGACGGATGAGCAGATTGTACAGCTTGAGCGCACGGGCAGAAAGATCGAAGAACATTTCGGCTGTCCCCAGGACATCGAATGGTGTTTGGTTGATGATACATTTTATATTGTCCAGAGTCGGCCAATCACTACTTTATACCCCATCCCTGAAGCGAACGATCGGGAAAACCACGTCTATGTATCTGTCGGTCACAACCAAATGATGACCGATGCCATGAAACCATTGGGATTGTCTTTTTTCCTGTTAACGACCCATGCACCCATGCACACTGCTGGTGGAAGGTTATTTGTTGATGTTACAGCGGCGCTGGCTTCACCTGTCAGCAGAGAAACTGTATTAAACGTCACATTGGGAAAATCCGATCCGCTCATGAAAGACGCACTTACAACCATCATAGAGCGGGGAGA
Organism: Microcoleus sp. Pol7_A1; assembly: GCF_036701085.1. NCBI lineage: Bacteria > Bacillati > Cyanobacteriota > Cyanophyceae > Oscillatoriales > Microcoleaceae > Microcoleus > Microcoleus sp. Pol7_A1. The sequence goes on along the minus strand of NZ_JAUBQD010000084.1, from coordinate 21,392 downwards.
TTTTATAAAATCGTTACCCGACGATCGGAGTCTCGGCAAAAGCAGTAAAGGTCGATCGCCTGCTGATTTTCAAACCCTAAACGACTACGATCCGGCGATTGTTGCTGATTTGATTCAACAGAGTCAAACCTCTATCGAAGCGTTAAAACAAACCATCCAAACGAAATCAGGATCGGATGTGTTTGATTTTATCCTGGAAGATATCCAGCAATTAAAGAAGACCAACTCTGATTCACAAAGTTTTGGTGTGCTTATGACTGGTATGAATGCTTCCTCCTGGATCAATGAGAAAATGATGGAGTGGTTAGGTGAAAAGAACGTAGCAGACACGCTTTCTCAATCCGTATCCAACAATATTACTTCGGAAATGGGTCTGGAGTTGTTGGATGTTGCCGATGTGATTCGCCCGTATCCAGAAGTAATCAATTACTTGCAACATCTAAAAGACGATAGCTTTTTGGATGAGCTGGTTAAGCTTAATGGTGGACAGGAAGCCCAGGACGCTATCTATGCTTTTCTCAACAAATACGGAATGCGATGTGCCGGAGAAATCGATATTACTAGAACTCGTTGGAGCGAAAAACCAACGACACTTTTTCCCATAATCCTTAGTAACATCAAAAACTTTGAGCCTGGTGCCGGCAAGCGGAAATTTGAGCAGGGGCGACAGGCGGCTTTGAACAAAGAACAAGAGTTGTTAGAACGATTGAAGCAATTACCCGATGGTGAACAAAAAGCCAAAGAAACAAAGCGGATGATCGGTCTAGTCCGGAATTTCGCAGGCTATCGTGAATATCCAAAATACGGCATCGTTAATCGCTACTTCGTTTATAAGCAGGCGTTGCTGAAAGAAGCCGAACAACTCGTACAAGCCAACGTTATTCATGAAAGAGAGGATATTTACTACCTCACTTTTGAAGAACTGCACGAAGTTGTACGCACAAATAAACTGGATTACCAGATCGTCAGCAAACGAAAAGACGAGTACAGATCATTTGAAAAACTAACTCCCCCACGTGTTCTCACTTCTGATGGTGAAATGATTTCCGGTGCGTACAAACGAGAAAACCTCCCGGCTGAAGCTATTGTAGGCCTGGCTGTTTCTTCCGGAGTTATAGAGGGACGAGCACGTGTCATCCTAAACATGGAAGACGCCGATCTAGAAGATGGAGATATATTAGTCACCTCGTTTACTGACCCTAGCTGGACACCATTATTTGTATCCATAAAAGGTCTAGTCACCGAAGTTGGTGGACTGATGACTCATGGAGCAGTTATCGCACGTGAATATGGCTTACCGGCAGTTGTCGGAGTAGAAAATGCGACCAAACTGATCGAAGATGGGCAACGAATTCGCGTACATGGAACAGAAGGGTATGTAGAAATCCTTTGACACTCCCCGACCTGAAAGTACGGGGATTCTTAAGACATTTCTGTCAAAATATCCCTATTGCTAGGGTTCCCAGGCTGACTGCGTTTGCACTAAGAAGTGCGCAGTCATATCTTTTGCATAATCCCAAACTATTAGGTCGATCGTTGCTTTCATTCCCACATCTCGAACGTGAAGCGAATTTGGGAAAATATCGCTCAAACGATTCGGCAACTTGGGCGACAAATTTTCATCAAAAAGTAATTTCATGCCGATAAGGGATTGGTCATAAACCGACGCTCGCGGTCAGCAGCATAAGCAATGCAGGCTTTTAAATCTTCTCGCGTCAGATCGGGAAAATCGTCGATAATTTCTGCTTCGGTCATATCGGAAGCCAGGTACTCAAGCACTTCATAAACCGTAATTCGCAAGCCGCGCACACAAGGCTTACCACCGCGTTTATTTGCTTCGATCGTGATGTGGTTTCGGTAGTTCATAGTGGGAATTTTTGAGAATCTCCTAGTTTGAGGTTTGGCGAAAAGATTGGATCTACTAGCTTATTGTAGGGGTGCGCGATCGAAGCGTATCTATTTATTCTACCAATTTTCTGTAGGTAAAGCTCTCGATCGAGCTTCCGAATCATCTCCAAGGTCAGGCAGTGTTTGCGAGATAACGCTCCCAATCGCCTGCTAAAAACTACCTCAAACTCCAGCCGATGACCTCCTGAAAGTCGGCGTGCGTTGGGATTGTTAGAGGCATTGACGACAGCGAGGCTGAGAATGCAATACTTTTACTTAAATCTATTTTTAAATGCCTTCAATGTATCCTTACTCTTAGCCGAATCGTATATACCAAAAACTACACGATCGAAACATCCATGAAATCGCGGACTCTCAAGCCACTGACCAAAAGCATCTGCTACCATACTGGCATCGTTGCAAAACACGCCACACCCCCATGCACCGAGTAACAACGATCGATGTCCATTATCTTGTGCCACCGCAAGTACATATCCAGCACGTCGCCGCAATGCTTTTTCAATATGGGGAAGCGCATTGGGATCGCGACGCAATACTTGACCTGCATTTGGTGCGGGCGCAGTAATAACAGATGCTAAAAAATAATCATCGAGCAATTCACGACTGCGGATTCTAAACCAAGGAACTTTTGGAGAATAAATCAGGTAATCGGTGTAAAGAAGAGAATCTTGCGATCGGTTTGCTTCATAATACTCGGGCTGTGTCAATTGACAGGGATATAACCCGGAACAGCGAGCCAAATCTTCTTCTTGTGCTTTTGCACCATTAATAAATCCGCCACCAGGATTTCGAGCGGAGGCATAGTTTAGGAGCACGAGATCGCGGCAATCTTCACCTTTTACCAAACGGTAGGCGGCTACTTGAGTGGTCTCATCGGTAACTTCCACCAACAGACTCTGTTTCGCATCACATTGCGTATTTTGCAATAAATTTTCAACTTCTTCGGGTCGATACAACTTAGTATTTTTCTCTGCCAGCTTCTGCTCGGTAGCAAAATTAATAAAATGGCCGTGCTTTGAAATGAACTCGCCTTTTTCTAGAATCTGTAATGTTTCCTTGGCTATACCTGTTAACGACATACACTCCTCCTTGGTGGTTTCTATGAAGTTCTCAACTCTGCTTCTGAGCACATCAGGATTAAGAGAGGGAAACTGCTAACAGATAAAGTTTTATTCTTCTACCCGATAGCCCAATTCGGCTAAACGGGTGCGCGACTGCCGCCACTTCGGCTGCACCTTGACAAATAACTCCAAATATACTTTGCCTTCAATTAACTTTTGAATCTGTTCGCGGGCCGCACTGCCGATCAACTTGAGCATACTGCCGCTTTTACCGATTAAAATGCCTTTTTGGGAATCCCGTTCGACGTGAATTGTCGCCAGAATGCGGGTAATTTTTGCTTCTTCTTGAACAATGTCGATCGCGATTGCTACGGAATGCGGCACTTCTTCCCGCGTCAGCAGCAAAATCTGTTCCCGAATCAATTCGCCCATAATAAAGCGTTCCGGCTGGTCAGTCACCAAATCTGGCGGATAATAATAAGGCCCAACCTCCAAATGTTCGATTAACAATTTTTGCAGCGACTCGACACCCTCGCCCGTGAGAGCGGAAAATTTCACTACAGGCCACTCAGGATTGACAATTTGCTCGTAAGTTCGATCGATCAACACGCAATCCGACGGTTGTTCGTCCAACTTATTCATCCCAAAAATCACCGGAATGCCGATATTGCTGAGAATTTCGACAATATATCGATCGCCCCCTCCCGATTCCACCGAACCATCCACCACAAACAGCACCACATCCACCGACTTAATCGCGGTGCGGGCATTCTGCACCAAAACCTTGCCCAATTCGTGGTGAGGCTTGTGAATTCCGGGAGTATCTACAAAAATAATTTGTGCTTCAGGTGTCGTCAGGATGCCCCGCAGCCTGTTGCGCGTCGTCTGAGACACCGGCGAAGTAATTGCAATTTTCTGCCCCACCAACTGATTCATCAGCGTTGATTTTCCGACATTCGGGCGTCCGACAATACCCACAAAGCCCGATTTGTAACCCGCCGGAGCCACGGGAACACCCATAATGTCCGATACGTCGATAAATTTACTATCTTCCACTAAAATCACCTATTTTCAAGCCCCTTCTGTGTCTATTGTCGCCTGAAAATACTCAAACGCCCATCGATGCACTCTAGCATCTTTCTCGCCCTGGTATAGCCCGCAACACTCAAACCTCGATCGAGCAGCAAACCAGTGTTAAAACGTGATACGCGATCGGTCAAACTTGATATCTGAGACAAAATTTGATAAAGTTCCAATGACATCGATCAAAAATGACTCATTCTGGTAAAACCGACTCCCCAATGCTGTAACAACTTCAGATGTGTAAATATCTAACTCAACTGAAACTTTTCTACAGTTTGTCAGGCAAACCAGTTTTAACATTTTTGAGAATGTTGGGTAATAAATTAGCTGCGTTGAGTTCAAACTCAAAAGCTCAATATCATCAGGCGCTTTCTCAATAAAAGCGAGTGTCTTTTAATCGTACCTAAATTAGTGCTAATCGTCATAAAGTTGAGGAGATGAATCGGATGAAATCGAAATTATTTTGGAGTTTTTGCACCGTTTTGGTAGCAAGCTTGCCTGTTCCCGCCTTGGCTCAAACAAGCCCTCCAACCAGCCCTCAAGCAGGTTTTGACTACAAGGGTGGCTCGATGAAATACCAGTTGCTACCGGGCAGAATCCAGGACAGAACCTTGCCCAAAGCCTTTGACTTTCCAATTATTACCAATGTTGCTACTGACACTAGCATCACCTCGGATTACCTAATTACCGATCAGTTTAGCGCCCCAGCGGGTCGTACAGAATACACCGGAGCTCTCACCGCATGGGCAGCATCAATCAGAGAATGTCTCGCCAAACAACCACTCTTGATTCGAGCCAGCACCAAGAATCCGGTTCAGATTAATGGCAGAGTAGGCACGATTGTTAGAAACGTAAATAACCGTGCAGTTTGCAGATAAACCAGCAATATCACGGCGGCTAAATTGACCGTAATTGCTGTAGGGACGGGTTCACCAATATCTCCAATGCAAGCATCGATACAGTAAACCCCTCACCGCGACGATATAGTGGTCAATCGACCCCACTTGATATAACTTCCAGTGTCTGAAGACAAAAACTAGAGAGTGTTTTTAAACAAAAAGAGCAATAGAAAACCTATTGCTCTTTTTGTTAGTGAAATTTCAATTAATATCTATTAGGACTTATATGATGTCCGCTAAAACGACATCATATAAGAGGTTTGCAGAGAGGAATGCAAGTCCTTATCAAACTTTGAGGACTTGCATTCCTCACTGCAAACGACATAATTACGCAGAAACCAGCTTTTGTCCAAAAAATCCCGTGGAACCAGAGGGATATGGATTTTAACACCCGGTTTATGAAAGTTTGTCTGCGTAATTCACGATTTAGTAGCGCAAAATTCATGTTTACTCAGTAAAATTTCGCCATAATCAGGAATCCAAGCCAGCCACTTTTCATCAGAACATTCACACAACAGCCACGCTTCGTCAAAGCTGAATGCTGTTGGCGGATTGAATAATTTAACCCACATAGAAGGAGCCAATTTTGGTGCAGGTACGGCGCAGCCAAATTTTTCCCAGTCGCGGGCACTGGCGAAGCTTCCTGGCGTTCCTTGGGATTGCCAAGTACGAATATCTGTTTGCAGTTGCATAACTACTCCTGTCTAGCTAAGAGTCTGCACCAGGGCGCGGTTGAAACAACCCAGAGCGAAGGCGCAGATAAACTTTGATTATGTAGTCTATGTTACCGAATTATCTAGGCGAATGTGTAGGGTTGTAGCAAAAATTAACAATCGAGAGGAAAAAACTGGTTCAAAGCTGAAAAGGTCGCTCTTTTATTGTTGGGTTCGGCAACGATCGCCTACCATAGCAAACAACATCTGATTTATTTCAAAAATTCCCACATGAACCAAACTGCCAAATCCCAGTGGAAAACTCTAGACCGCTTTGTAGAAATCAACTCTCATTGGGTAAAACTAATCGCCGAACATCTCGAAACAACCGAAGGAAAAACAGTAGAATATTGGCGAGTAGAAAGAGCAGATTCAGTTGTAATCTTGACAATTCAAGCTGACAAATTTGTGTTTCCTTCACCCATGTATCGCCCCGGCGTAGCAGAAGCAACCCTGGATTTTCCCGGCGGTCGCGTACCAGCCGAAGCCACGCCAGCAGAGGCTGTTCCAGCTATAATTCAGAGGGAACTAGGCGTGACAGAAAGCGCGATCGCCCGCATCGAACCGATCAACACCATTGGCTGGGCAATAAACAGTTCCTTCTCCAATCAAAAACTCTACGGTTTTGTTGCAGAATTGCACCCGACAGCAACAGTAAGCCCCGAACTTATCGGTGCTGCATATCCTGCCACCCCAGACGGAATTCGCGACTTGCTCAAAAAATTAACTTGCCTCCAATGTCGAGCCTTACTGCTAGAATGGCAAAATCAAGTCGATTTTAGATTTTAGATTTTAGAATTGGGAATTGTCCCCCGATGCTCGCTGATTTGAATTTTAGGACTTACGCTCATAAACCCGGTTTCTCTGACAAATCTTGGGTTAAGCAGTAAAATATCTAAGAAAAAAACCGGGTTTATATCACCTTGTCTGTAAGTTCTAAAATTATTGAAAACCCAAATCACCGGAACTAATCATGCCTCTCAATAATGAAGTTGCTGTCGAATGTCTCGACGTGACATATCGCCTCAACCGCAGGCATTTAGTAGACAAACTCAATTTCAAAGTGCTGCAAGGAGAAGTTTTAGTATTGCTGGGACGCAGCGGGAGTGGCAAAACTACTACCATGAAATTGATTAACAATTTACTAACGCCAAGCAGCGGCGAAGTTCTTGTCATGGGAAAACCGACAACTCAGTGGAACCCAATTCAACTGCGCCGAAAAATTGGTTACGTGATTCAAGAAATCGGTTTGTTTCCCCATTTTACCGTCGAGCAAAACGTCGGTTTAGTGCCAAAATTAGAAGGTTGGGATGGCGATCGCATTCAATCTCGCGTCCGTAAACTGTTAGAATTAGTCAACCTCGACCCCCAGCACTTCGCCAAACGCTATCCCCATCAGTTATCCGGCGGACAGCGGCAGCGGGTGGGCGTCGCTAGAGCACTGGCGGCTGACCCTCCGATATTGTTAATGGATGAACCGTTTGGTGCTTTAGACCCGATTACTCGTCTGGAATTGCAGCGGGAATTCGGTCAATTGCAGCAGCAACTGGGCAAAACAGTGATTTTTGTGACTCACGGCATTCAAGAAGCTTTTTTGTTAGCTTCTAGAATAGGTTTGATGCAAGATGGACGGTTGATTGAATTGGCATCCCCCGATGATTTTCTGAAATCTCACCATCCAGAAGCTCGCGCATTTCTTGAATGTTTGCAATTACCCGGGACTGGGTAATAATATGATGTGCGATCGCATCATTCGTTTATGGCTATGGGTCGGTTTTTGAAGCTGATGGCGGGAAATTAAAGATATTGGCGAACCGACTCCTACGAGATATTTGATTATAGCAAAATTTACAGTTGTCAATTCCTAATTACTAATTTCCACATGATGCAATTTATGAATCGGTATGGTGCGGAGATAGTTCAGCGCGCGACCGAACACTTATATTTAGTAACTGTTGCAATTTTTATCGCTATTAGTCTGGGGATTCCCCTCGGGATTTTAGTCACCAGAAAACCAAAATTGAAAAAGCCCATTTTGGGATTTGCTAATATTATGCAAACAATTCCCAGTTTAGCTTTGTTTGGCTTGCTAATCCCGGTGCCGATAGTGGGTGGAATAGGCGATAACACGGCAATTATCGCCCTCACTCTGTATTCTTTACTGCCTATTATCCGCAATACTTATACCGGTATTGTCGGCGTCGATCCAGCGATTACGGAAGCCGGGAGAGGGATGGGAATGACTGATATGCAACTGTTATGGCAAGTGGAAATTCCCCTGGCACTGGGCGTGATTCTGGCGGGCGTGCGAGTTGCCGCAGTAATTGCGATCGGACTGGCAACGATTGCGGCTGCAATTGGTGCCGGTGGCTTAGGCGTATTTATTTTTCGGGGCGTTGCTACAGTCAACAATCAGTTACTTTTGGCTGGGGCAATTCCGGCGGCTTTGATGGCATTAGCGGCGGATTTTGGGCTGGGCTTAATAGAAGGGCGACTCTCGAAAACTGCATTAAAAACTATTAATGATGACTAACTTCCTCACTACAAAATTTGCGGATAAAATTTTAATCTGACTGATAGCCAACCTTCTTCTGAAGATCGATCGCGATTTCACAGTAGCCATTCTGTAGCGTCTGGATGCTTCATTGTAGGTGACTTACGCCCGCTGACTGATGAAACCCGATTTCTTCCTATATTTATCGTTCCTCCTCGTAAATTTTAGTAAAAACCGGGAATAAGCGCCCATGCGTAAGCCCTGAAACTGTCCGAAGTGTTGATACATTCTATCTACTTTCAACAAATTAGATGCGCCGAAAATTCAACCCCTCAGCGTTGTGACTTTCTGCAAACCAGAATCATTCGGAGGATTCGCGATCAGATTGCGGATTTCATTTGACCGTGCAATGTACTCTCCATCGCTCAAAACAGCTTGGCTTCCCTCCAGCGAAATAGGATCTGCCAAATCGATCCAAGAACGGCAACCGCCGTATTCAGGAATGTACGGAATTTCTCTGGTTTCTGCAAGGCGATAAGTCCGCAGCAATAAAATATAAATTGGCTGATTTTGTTTCCATTTCAGGCGATCGCTGACAAACTTTTTATTCCAAATATGGTAAGGAAACAGCGCAGTAATTGCCGGTTCCCAAGCTACCAAAAAAACATCGGTAATCTCCGCCCAACTGCCAATTCTAATAATTTCCGGATGCCAACCAGATTCTACAGTTTTTACCTGACTCGCAAAATCCGGTTTTAATAAATCAGGCTGTTGGTGTTCAAAAGTGGGATACAGCAAAACCTGTTTGTCACTGACATTGAACTGTCCGGCTTGCTCGCGAATTCCGCCCTTCCGCAACAGCACAATCGTTTGACCTTGTTCCAAAGCATTAACTGCTACATTCCATTCTTTCAGTGCGCGAGTAGTTGATTTCATAGGAATTTAGTCTTGTTTTAACAATAGTAACAAAATCGGTACTCTCAAGCAAGTACAGCAACTTTTTTCTGTTAAAATTAGATAGCTTGAGGGTGAATACTAAAAATCTAAATCAGGACTTAGGGTATGCAAAAGCGACAATTGGGGACATCACAAATTCAGATTACCCCGATAATTATGGGGACTTGGCAAGCTGGCAAGCGGATGTGGGTGGGAATTGAGGATGCTGAAACTGTCAAAGCAATGCGCGCCGCTTTTGAGGCGGGTATTACCACCTTTGATACGGCTGAGGCTTACGGAGAAGGGCATTCGGAACAAATTATCGGTCAAGCACTTTCAGATGTGCGATCGCAAGTAGTTTATGCTAGCAAAGTTTTCGCCAACCACCTGAAACCAGATTTGTTAATCGAAGCCTGCGATCGATCGCTAAAAAACCTCAACACCGATTATATCGACCTTTACCAAATCCACTGGCCCGCTGGCACTTGGAATTCCGAGTTAGTGCCAATTGCAGACACAATGGACGCCCTGAACAAGTTAAAAGAACAGGGAAAAATTCGGGCGATCGGCGTTTCCAACTTCTCCCGCGCCCAAATAGAAGAAGCAGCCCAATACGGACGCATCGACAGCTTGCAACCGCCATATTCTCTGTTTTGGCGCTGGGTAGAAAAAGATGCTATGTCCTATTGTGTGGACAATCATATCTCAATCATTGCCTATTCATCTCTAGCTCAAGGAATACTGACAGGTAAATTCGGGCCAGAACACAAGTTTGAAGAAGGCGACCACCGCGCCAAAAATAAGCTGTTCATCAAAGAAAATTACGACCGAGTGCAAACAGCATTAAATCAACTCAGGCCAATTGCCGATCGCCACCAGACAAGCTTAGGAAATTTAGCTTTAGCTTGGTTGATTTCCCAGCCGCAAACAAATGCAATTGTCGGCGCGCGCGACGGGGAACAAGCAGCCGAAAATGCTAAAGCTGCTGAGGTAAAATTGAGTGAAGAGGAATTAAAAGAGATTGACGCGATCGGGCGAACCGTCACCGATCGTTTAGACGATAACCCCGTTATGTGGAATTTCTAAAATAGTTTATTCAGGACTAGCAAAACCTCTATATGTAAGGTGCGCAGTGTGCACCTTACCCCTATAAGTAGCGCGTAAAACCACTCTGAGAATAAGTTATATAAATTTTATATAATAGTCGGGCAAGAGGTATAATATTTACTGCCTAGTACAAATATTCAAAGACATAAAATCTAAAATCCTTACTCCCAAATCCCAAATCTAAAAACTAAAATCTAAAGAGGTATAATATTTACTGCCTAGTGCAAATATTCAAAAACATAAAATCTAAAATCCGTAATCCCAAATCCCAAATCTAAAATCTAAAATCTAAAATCTAAAATCGAATGAGTTACTGCCTAAACCCCAACTGTTCCAAGCCGCAAAACCCTCCCGCAGCCAAAATTTGCCGAAATTGCCGTTCTAAACTGCTGCTGCGCGATCGCTACCGGGCTATAAAGGCGATCGGACAAGGTGGCTTTGGCAGAACCTTTCTCGCCGTTGACGAAGACAAACCCTCAAAACCCCGCTGCGTCATCAAACAATTTTTACCCGCAGAAACCCAACTCATCCCATCAGCAAGCAATCGCAACAGCAAAAAAGCAGCCGAACTTTTTGAACAAGAAGCAATGCGATTAGACGAATTGGGAAAACACCCTCAAATTCCCGAATTGTTAGCCTATTCCATCCAAGACAGCAGACAATATGTAGTCCAAGAATTTATTGACGGGCAAAATTTAGCACAAATTGTAGAAACAGAAGGCACATTTAGACAAAATCAAATTCAAGACTTACTCAATAGCTTATTACCCGTCCTTCACTTCATCCATTCCCACAACGTTATTCATCGAGACATCAAACCCGGAAACATCATCCGCCGCGCCGACAAACAATTAGTTTTAGTAGACTTTGGCGCTGCCAAAATTGCCACAGGTACAGCATTACTCAAAACAGGAACCAGCATCGGCAGCCCCGAATACATCGCCCCCGAACAGGCCAGAGGCAAAGCATTTTTTACCAGCGATTTGTACAGTTTAGGCGTAACTTGTTTGTATTTGCTAACTCAAGTGTCCCCTTTTGACCTATTCGATCCTGGTGAAGATGCCTGGATATGGCGGCAGTATTTGGCAAACAACCCGGTGAGTGAAGAACTCGGTAAAATTTTAGACAAAATGATTGCAAATGCTACCAACCGCCGCTATCAAACGGCTGTTGAAGTATTAAAAGAAATTAATCCCCAAGTTGCGATCGATCTAGCAATCCCTCAAACAAATTCCAAGTTAGTTAAACCAGGAAAAACTCCTGCCCCGCCCCAACAGCCAACCTATAACTGGCAATGCCTTCACACCCTCACAGGTCACAAAAACTTAATTTACTCTGTTGCTTTCAGCCCCAACGGAGAAGTTGTAGCCAGCGGCAGCGATGACAAAACAATCAAGCTGTGGGGAGTTGAAGACGGGCAAGAAATTGTCACCCTCACAGGACACGCTAACTCGGTTTATACAGTAGTTTTCAGCCCGGACGGACTGATGCTAGCCAGCAGCAGCCACGACAAAACTGTCAAACTTTGGCGGATGAAAGATGGACAAGAAATCCGCACCCTGATCGGTCACAGTAACTCAGTTTACGGCGCAGCTTTCAGTCCCGATGGCGAAATTATTGCTAGCAGCAGTTGGGACCAAACAATCAAGCTTTGGCGAGTCAAAGACGGGCAAGAAATTCGCACGCTTGCGGGTCACACCAATTTAGTTTATTTTGTGGCTTTTAGCCCTGATGGAGAAACTCTTGCTAGCTGCAGTTGGGACAGAACCGTCAAAATTTGGCGAGTGAAAGATGGGAAGCTAATTCGCACGCTTACAGGTCATACAGACTCCGTTCGCTGCATAGCTTTTAGTCCAAATGGAGAGTTTTTGGCTAGCGGCAGTCATGACAATACTATTAAGATTTGGTGGGTCAAAGATTGGCAAGAAGTTTTAACTATCACAGGACATTCTTGGTATGTTGATTCTATTGCTTTTAGTCCCGATGGCGAGATTTTGGCTAGCAGCAGCAATCAAACTATCAAGAGTTGGCGAGTGAAAGACGGTCAAGAAATTTGTAATATTGCTGGTCATACTAACTCGGTCTATTCGGTTAATTTTAGCCCGGAAGGAGAGTTTTTGGCTAGCGGCAGCAGTGACAAAACTATTAAGATTTGGCAGAATATGATGTTTGTTTAATTGCCCATAATTAAAGTTGTAAATCATGATAAAAATTGTAACCAAAAGATTTCTGCTGCGTGACTTTGTAGATTCCGATCGATCGCCATTCTTGGACTATCAAGCCGATCCGCGCAACCTGACATTTTACGAACCCGATCGCTCTAGCCCCGACCATGCAGCACGCCTATTCGAGATGTTTCAGGCATGGGCTGACGATCGCCCTCGACTCAATTACCAACTGGCGATCGTACAACGACAGGAACCTTACGCGCTTGTCGGTTGCTGTGGACTGCGGGGAGAGTTGTGCGAAACTGGCGAGATGGAATTTGGTCTAGAACTGGCACCAGCCTATTGGGGGCGATATGCCTACGCGATCGAGGTGGGGCGTGCGCTGCTCGACTTTGGGTTCGCGGAACTGAATCTGAAGGCGATCTCCGGGTCTACCGTGAGTGCAAATACCCGGATCGCTCGGTTGGCGGAGTGGATAGGAGCAGAGGTGGTTGCTACCCGCCCAGGGTCATCATGGATGTCCGATCGCGGTTGGAGCGAGGTCGATTGGCGGATTGCACGGGCGCAATGGGAGCATCGTACTCTGCGGCACGGCCGATAATATATTTTTGTTTTGTGAACGCTTTATGAATGAGACAGCAGCCAATCAAATCCGTCAGCAGGTGGAAGCTGTGTACCGATCCGAGTCGCGCCGCGTTTTAGCCACCCTGATCCGCTTGCTCGGTGACTTCGATCGCGCCCAAGAGGCGATGCACGAAGCCTTCGCTGCGGCTGTAGCGCAATGGCCCCGCGACGGCATTCCCGCTAACCCGCGATCGTGGCTTGTATCTACGGGTCGCTTTAAAGCGATCGACACCATCCGGCGTCGCGCCCGCTTTGATACGCACTTGGCAGAACTCGCTCAACAACTCGAGCCGAGTGACACCACAATCGAGGATGACGAGGACGTTGAGGACGATCGCCTGCGCTTGATTTTCACTTGCTGTCATCCGGCCCTGTCGCCAGAAGCTCAGGTGGCGTTGACGCTGCGGGAAGTTTGCGGACTCAGTACCGAGGAAATTGCCAGCGCCTTCCTGATTGCTCCCCCCACGTTGGCGCAGCGGATCGTGCGGGCCAAGGCGAAGATCCGCGACGCACGCATTCCTTATCAAGTGCCATCGAAAACCGATTTGCCCGATCGATTGGACACCGTGCTTCAAACGATCTACCTGGTGTTTAACGAAGGGTACGCGGCCTCATCTGGCAGATCGCTGACGCGGGCAGATCTCGCTGACGAAGCGATCCGTTTGGGACGGCTGGTAATGGAACTGTTGCCAGACTCCGAAGTAATTGGACTCCTGGCGCTGATGCTGCTGCAAGAATCGCGGCGCACCGCACGCACTTCCTCCACAGGCGACCTCATCCTTCTAGAAGACCAAGATCGATCGCTCTGGAATCAAGCACAAATTTCTGAAGGCAGGTTACTGGTGCAGCAATCGCTATCATCGGGACGGTTTGGTTCGTACACGCTTCAGGCTGCGATCTCAGCGGTGCATTCAGAGGCCCAGAGTGCTGCTGCAACGGACTGGGCGCAGATTGTGGGCTTATACGACCTGCTCGTGCAATTAGAGCCGTCGCCCGTTGTTGCCTTAAATCGGGCGGTAGCAGTGGCAATGCGTGATGGCCCCTTAGCGGGACTGCAATCGATCGACCAAATATTAGCGCGCGGCGATTTGGCAGACTACCATCTGGCACACTCCGCGCGAGCCGATTTGTGTCGGCGGCTGGGCAGAACGGCTGATGCCAGAGAATCCTACCAAAAGGCGCTGGCGATCGTGAAACAGGAACCAGAGCGTCGTTTTCTCGAAAAACGCGTTCGCGAGTTAGGCTGAAAACATTTTTTGCTTTGCTGTCGATTTGCAGCCTCGCCGAATGACTACTCAATGAAGGCGACTATCTCAGATCGAATTTTGGAGTAACGATGAAATACATATTGCTGATTTACAGCGACGAAAATGCCTGGACTGAAAGCGAGCTGCAGCAATGCTACGCAAAGTCTTTGCAGCTAACCCAAGAACTGCAAGCGAACGGTCAATACTTGGGTGCTTCGCCGCTACACTCGATCGCCACAGCAACCAGTATTCGAGTGCGTGACGGCAAAAAACTTGTCACCGATGGGCCGTTTGCGGAGACGCGCGAACAACTCGGCGGCTACTTTCTGATCGATGCCCAGGATCTTGACGAAGCGATCGCGATCGCAGCACGCCTACCAAGCGCCAGTAAAGGTACGGTGGAAATTCGCCCGATCGTGGAACTGTCGGGCTTGCCATCAGACCAGTAGTTGCTGTCAGTACCGCTCAAGGCAGGCTTCCACATCCGCACTGACAAACTTTTCCAGAAAAAATGTTCAACTTGTCGATCGCGCGCACTTCTATTCGACTAGATGGTAGAGCAAGGGTTAGCAGTTTTCAATCTGCGCCCGGAAAACCAATCGACATCAATTAAGGAGATACCACTATGACTATGACAACCGAAATCACCAAAACACAAGACGAAGCCCAGATTCGACAAGTCATCGCAGATACGGCCAGTGCCATCTGCGCCAAAGACCTCGATCGCATCATGGCGCACTACGCCCCAGATGTGATTATTTTCGATGCAATACCGCCGTTCCAAACCAAAGGTGCAGATGAATTTCGACGGACGTGGGAGGCGTGCCTGCCTTGCTTCCCGGACTCCTTCGGGATTGAGATGCGAGACCTCAGCCTTACCGTGAGCGGTGATTTGGCGATCGCGCACTGGCTTTTTCAGTTCACAGGGATGCCAAAAGATCACCCTGGGGCGCAGATGTGGATGCGAATGACCTCTGCGTGCCAGCGGAAGCAGGGCAGATGGCAGATTGTGCACGAGCATTGCTCTGTCCCCTTCGATCCAGAAACGTCTCAAGCCGTTTTGACGAGCGCACCTTAGCCCAGCTCAACAACCACAAACAAAAGGAGATTTCACTATGAAAGTCATGGTTCTAGTCAAAGCTACCGAAGACTCAGAGGCAGGCGTCATGCCCAGCGAACAGCTTCTGACGGAAATGGGGGAATACAACGAAGCATTGGTCAAGGCGGGAATTATGCTCGCTGGCGAAGGGCTACATCCCAGCTCAAAAGGAGCGCGGGTGAGGTTTTCAGGCACAAATCGCAGCGTGACTGACGGGCCGTTCACAGAGACAAAAGAGCTGATTGCCGGATACTGGATCTGGCAAGTGCAGTCGATGGAGGAAGCGATCGCCTGGGTCAAACGCTGCCCCAACCCGATGCCAGGAGAATCCGAGATCGAAATTCGCCCGATCTTTGCAGCAGAGGACTTCGGCGAATCCTTGACGCCCGAACTCAGGGAACAGGAAGAACGCATTCGGGCGGAGGCAGAACAACTCCAGCGTTCTTGAGGGCATAAATACTGCCTAACTTTTTGTTCGGCAGCCACATCCTTTCCCGTGAATGGATTGCTCGATCGACTATTAACCAAAGGAGTACATGATGCAATCGAATATTTATCTCTTTTTTGACGGTGAATGCGAAGCTGCATTTAAATTCTACGAACAGTGTTTAGGTGGCAAAATCGACGGGATGATGACCTATGGGGATGCGCCCATGTCTGAGGAAATTCCCTCCGAACAGCGCGATCGAATCATGCACGCCAACTTAACTGTTGGTGAAATGGTATTGATGGGTTCTGACACTCCACCCGATTCCTTTAACAAACCACAGGGATTCTCTGTGAATCTTCAATTTGACGATCTGGTCGAAGCGGAGCGGATCTTTCAAAAATTGGCAGAAAACGGAACGGTAAAGATGCCATTCCAAGAGACCTTCTGGTCTACCCGTTTTGGAATGCTTGTCGATCGATTTGGCACACCGTGGATGATTAATGTCCAGCCAGCTACCTAACTTTTTCAAGTTTGCTCACAGGCGTTACTCTTCAATTCAAACATTAGCGAAAAATCGTTAATGTTTCACCTTGCGATCGAAGTTAAAAAGGAGAAAACATGGCTACTAAAATTTTCGTGAATTTACCCGTCAAAAATCTCGATCGGTCTGTCGAATTTTTTACTAAACTTGGATTCAGTTTTAACGCCCAGTTTACTGACGAAACTGCCACTTGTATGGTTGTGAGCGAAGACATCTTCGTCATGCTTTTGACAGAAGCGAAGTTCAAGGAATTTACACCCAACCCAATTTGCGATGCCACCAAGAGTACAGAAGTGCTGGTGTGCTTGTCTTCCGAGAGCCGAGAAGAAGTGGATGAAATGATTCGCAACGCAGTTGCTGCTGGCGGAACGACCTACAATGAACCGCAAGACTACGGATTTATGTATAGTCATGGCTTTCAGGATTTAGATGGCCACATTTGGGAAACTATGTTCATGGAACCCAGCGCAGTCAATCCAGGTTAGGCATTTTCTATCTGCTTCCTGAAAACAATACAAAGCTCTTCTCAATGGGTCCGAGTTAGTGATTGCATTGAGAAGAGCGCTCGAATATCCAAAAAGACCGCATAAACCATGAATTAATCATCTAAACCAGTTGGGTACAACTGCGTTTCGCCGTATTTCGTTGTCGATGGTTTAGCAGAAACATCGCATTTCTCATCTGAGTATTGCCAGCGATCGAACTGAGGCGGTTCCCCAATGAATCGGGAAAGCAGATCGACTCTGAAGTCCGCATCAACGATAGGGTAGTGATGATTGCTGAGGTCGGCGATGGCTGGCCATCCTTTTTTAAACAGAAGTACGATCGGCCTTTTTAAATTTCTTCAACAACTCCGGCGTCACCAAACCTTGCGGAAAAAATATCGTCCCCAAAACAATCAGCAAGCCAAAAATAATTAAACGTCCATCCCGCAGAAATTGCGCCAACCAAATCGGCAATCCCTGAATAGTTGCGATCCCCCTCAAAACCTCCGGCAAAGCAGTAAACACCATCCCACCCAAAACTGCTCCCAGAAACGTTCTGCTACCACCAATCAACACAGAAGTCAAGTAAATAATACTAGCATCAAAAGTACCTTGACGGGCGTTCCAAGTATTCAGAAAATGAGCGCTAACTGCACCCACAACACCAGCTAAAACAGCACCTAACGTGAAAGCCAAAACCTTATAAAAAGTTGGGTTAATGCCGATCGCATCAGCCGCCAACTCATCAGCGCGGATCGCCGCAAAAGCCCGCCCCACCCGAATCCGTTCCAGCCGATACACAATCGCCATACTTACCAACAGTAAAGGTAGTACAATCCACAAATACTCGATCGGCGTCGCAAACGGTTGCGGAATCCCAAAAATGCCCACAGCCCCGCCAGTGATGTCCAGATTCAGCGATAAAACCCGCAAAATTTCCACAAAAGCAATAGTTGCGATCGCCAAATAAATCCCACTCAACCGCAGCGCCGGAATTCCCACAAAAATCCCCAGCAACCCCGAAACAATCCCTGCAATTATCATCTCTAATAACAACAACGGCAGTGGAAATAAACCCCCTGTCTGTTGAAACACCGTCGTAGACAAAATCGCCGCAATATACCCACCCAAAGCATAAAAACCAGGGCTAGCCAGAGACAATTGTCCAGTCATTAGAGGCAAATAAAGCGACATTCCCAACATTGCACCCAGCAACATCGAGACAATCAAAAACCCATAAGTAGTAAAAAATTCATTCATAACTTTTTTTATTTCTTAGTCTCTTGGAGAGGGACTTAGTTTGACTATTAAGCGATTTCAATCGCCGAATTTTCTGACACCTTTTAAATCAAACACCTCTATTTCTTAGTCTCTTGGAGAGGGACTTAGTTTGAGTCTTAAGCGATTTCAATCGCCGAATTATCTTACACCTTCTGAATCAAACGCCGTCCCAACAAACCCTGCGGTCTAACCAATAGCATAATAAACAATATAGCAAAAGCAACAGCATCCTTATAAGCAGAAAAATCACCAGGCACAAAAGCCTCCACCAAACCAATTATAAAACCTCCCAAAACTGCCCCAGGAATACTCCCCAACCCACCAAGTACAATCACCGCCAAACCTTTCAAACCAAAAGCAATACCAAAATATGGCCCAGCAATACTCACACTAGAACCCACCAAACTCCCCGCCAAACCCGCCAGAAAACTGCTCACAAAAAACGTCAATACAATGTACCTATCAGTATCAATCCCCAATAAACTAGAAGTAGTCGCATCTTCAGCCACAGCCTGCATTGCTTTGCCAAATTTAGTAAAATTTATTAAGTAAGTTAAGACAGCCACAATCGCAACTGATACCGCAAAAATTACTATTTGAACAGTCCGAATCGGAATAGGTTTATCCGCTGTCCCGAAGTTAATGGCAGCAGGTAAATAGCCGTAAGTGTTAGCAGGAAAAGTGTAAATTTCCGCACCGACAAGATATTGGATGATATTGGCGATCGCAACAGCTACACCCAAACTAGAAACCACAGTCAGCAGAGAATCAGAGTGTCGCCGGCGCAAAGGCAAAAAAGCCACTCTTTCAACAATTACTCCCACCAAACCAGCCATGACACTTCCCAAAATTAACGCCACAGCAAAAGGCAAATCCACGGGAATTCGAGCGTTAGCCCACAATCCATTAAAACCGAAAGCACCTCCCATCAGCGCATAAGTGAAATAAGCACCCAACGTAAATACTGCACTGTGAGCAAAATTAATAATTCCCAAAATAGAAAACACCAGCGTGTATCCCAGGGCAAAAATCGCATACACGCTGCCGATCGACAAACCATTCAAAAATTGTTGCAAAAACAGAGTTAAGTCCATCACCCGTTAAAAATTGACCATGAAAGCCAAATCATTCAACAACAAATACGCCACGGATTTTCTCTCTTTCCTCTTACTTATTCGGTTTTCTTGACATCTGTTAACTCCGTTAACTCTGTCTATGCAATCCGTTGCCGAACTTTCCTCTGCCATCATTTCAAAAACTCAAACTTACCATTATTGCCATCCGCCTCCATCTTAATCCGTGCCACATAAAACTCTTTCTGATTAATCTCCCCTTCAGGCGTAAAAGAAATTTCCCCCAAAGGAGTATCGTACTTTCCACCCAACAACTGCTGATTCAAATTTGTACGCAATTCTGCCAAAGAATTTTGGCTAACTTTCGACTTAGCATTAAGTGCCTTTAATGACTCAACAAAAACTTGTACGCCAGTAAAAGCTTGAGCGCTAAATTGAGGCGGTTCCTTCTTAAATTGAGCGCGATAAGCATCGCGAAAAGCCTTATTAACTTCATTTTCATATTCCGGGCTGTAGGCTTGGGCAATCAAAACTCCATCACAAAGTGCTTTACAAACTGCAAAGACATTAGAAGTATTCAGACCGTTGCCCCCAATGATAACGCCTTTGTATCCCAACTCCCGCAACTGCTTAATTAAATTGCCTCCATCTGCGGCTAACCCAGAAATAATTATCAAATCGGGATTGACATTTATCGCATTAGTGGCTTGAGATTGAAAATCTGTATCAGTAGTCAAGAATTTTTGAACTGTTGCCAATTCCAGTCCCATATCTTTAACCGTTGTCTGAAAAGTTCCAGTCTCAGATTTGCTAAAAGCATCATTCTGAGCAAAAAACACGGCTACTTTCTTAATATTGGGATTTTGCTTCAGTGCAGCTTTCACCGCATTAGGTGCTACTACGGCGACAGGCGCGGAGACTCTGGCAACATAATCGCCAATCTGGGGAATGCCTTTAGCGGTGTTGGATGGTCCGAGTACGGGAATTTTTGCGCGATCGGCGATCGGATCGGCACTAAAAGCTTGTTGTGACAGGGTTGGCCCTACAATACCAACCACCTTATCCTGATTGATCAGAGTATTGAAAGCATTAATCGTCCCTTGTTCGTCTCCACCCGTATCTTGGAATACCAGTTTAATCGGCGTCCCATCCACACCGCCCTTATCGTTGAAATATTTCTCAGCAATTTTTGCCCCAGCCACCTGTTCCTGACCCAGTAAAGCCACATTGCTAGTTTGGGCCACCCCAATACCTATAGATATAGTGTTGGAACTACTCCCAGGTAAACCCTCTGGCGAAGCACCGGGAGATGGGGAAGTCGCCGGAGATACTGTAGTAGAGGTTTGGGGAGTGTTCGTCTGACTGCAAGCCAGCAGCAGTGAAGCGCAGGTAATGAATAAGCCACTAGGGCGGGCTGTAGGTTTTTTCATGGGCGGGCGATCGAACATCTATATATAGAACATCTACACGTAGAGATATTCTACCCATACGCGGTAGATACTCCCCTCAAAAGTCCAATCTTGGCAAAAAAAAAGACCCAAGCCATAAAGAGGAGTCAGCCAGGGGATGGCCAAGCGGTGGTTAAGAGCCAAAACCCTGACGGTGTATGGCTTCCCAAAAAACTTTAAAATATTTTGGCAAAACGCTTGACAACTCTGGGGAGAGTTGATACATTAATAAAGCGCCAGAAGGGAAGCGGTTCACTGAACCGCCAACTAAAGGCAAAAAACTGAACCTAGAAAAAAGAATAGTTTGAAAGCTTAAAGCACTATTAACCTCGTCAAAAAAATCAAGGTAGAGAGTAAAAGCGAGAGCTGATACTCAATATCGCAAACAACGAGAAAAAAGTCAAGGGAAAAAAACCAGCTTCAGGGCTGAGTGGAAAGAACTTGACGAGCCTTAAAAGAACTCAACAACACGGAGAGTTTGATCCTGGCTCAGGATGAACGCTGGCGGTCTGCTTAACACATGCAAGTCGAACGGAGTAGAAATACTTAGTGGCGGACGGGTGAGTAACGCGTGAGAATCTGCCTTCAGGACGGAGACAACAGTTGGAAACGACTGCTAAGCCCCGATGTACCGCAAGGGAAAATATTTATAGCCTGAAGATGAGCTCGCGTCCGATTAGCTAGTTGGCGGAGTAAAAGCCCACCAAGGCGACGATCGGTAGCTGGTCTGAGAGGACGATCAGCCACACTGGGACTGAGACACGGCCCAGACTCCTACGGGAGGCAGCAGTGGGG
>NZ_JAUBQD010000153.1:0-1688 GCF_036701085.1 Microcoleus sp. Pol7_A1 | reverse complement strand
ACCGATTACCACCTAAACCTCCTCCCATTGATTTATGGAAACAAGATAAGGAATTTATTAATTTAATGGAGAGTATAGTTGCCTACACTAGAGTAGAAAAACTGAGTTGTTATATGCTTTATCAGTTTTCTAAACAAGTAGCCAACTTAGCAGGGGAGGTGGCTGAGATCGGTGTTTACAAGGGGGGGTCAGCAAAACTGTTAGCTAAAATGTTTGAATGAACAGGCAAAAGTTTATATCTTTTCGATACCTTTTCTGGGATGCCAGCAGTTGACCCCCATAAAGATATTTTTCAAGAGGGAGCTTTTGGGGATACATCGCTTGAAAAGGTCAAGGCTTACTTATCTGACTGTAAGAATGTTAACTTATATCAGGGGTTGTTTCCTGATACGGCAACCTCTATAAAAGATAAAACTTTCTGTTTTGTTCATGTTGATGTAGATATTTATCAGTCTGTAATGGATTGCTGTAATTTTTTTTATGGTAGGATGACAAGAGGTGGCATAATTATCTTTGATGACTATAGATATTTAAAGTGTCTTGGGGCTAAAATGGCGGTTGATGAGTTCTTCGCAGATAAGTCAGAAAGCCCCTGCTATATATCAACTGGTCAATGTGTGGTAATTAGACACTAATAAGCTGTTTTACAAAGAGAAAGCAGGAATTGGTTAGCCTTGCATATTCTATAAAGCGCCTCTTATAGATATGATTAATATAGAAGCGATCGCAACTCTGAATATTCGCTAAATTTGCTTTGCTCTGGCTTGGATGATGAGAAACCAAGGGGTTATGGACAACTTCTGATAGGATTCCGGATCGAGGCGTTTGCACTCTTCTACCGGTCGTGGCTCAATAATTTGTTCTATGACAAACCCTGTGTTGGCAAGTGAAGAAGCGATCGCACTTAATGGTTTTCGATAAAAGCGGACGCGAACGGGAGAATTCCCAAAACCCGTCCACTCTTCTTCCACCAATTCCGTGGCAAAGTAATCATCTTTACCTACCTGAAAACCCATTAGTGGATGGTGTGTAGAAAAGAATAAAAGACCGGAGGTAGACAGGAGACGATGAAATTCCTTAAGAACGCCATCCCAATCCTTGATATAGTGTAAAGTTAGCGAACTCACAACTATATCAAAAGAGTCATCTGACAAAAAACTTAAAGGTTGACTCAAATCTGCCTGGTAAACTTGAGCGCGGTTTCCCAGTCTTTGTTGAGTTAATTGAACCATTTTGCGACTCAAATCAATGGCTACCACAGAAGCGTTATGATTAACTAACCACTCTGTATATGCTCCGCCTGCACAGCCAGCATCCAGTACCCGTTTAGATTCTACATTAGGTAGAATAGAAAACATAGCTGGTCGCTCATAGTAAGCATTGTAAGCATTAGAATTAGTTCGCGTTACGTAAGCCTCTGCAAAAGCTTCGTAATCGTTGAAAGCTGTAGAATTTTGGTTCTTTTTTCTATTACTCATGTTTACTATAATAGACCTCTTGCAAAAAAAATATGTGTTATCCTTAAAAGTTTGCTCAAGTTTAGGTCAAACTTTTAATTATTGGGTTGATTGGCATTTTTAAAAACTTGCCCAGCCTGCTAGACTATAAAATGGGCTAAGCTTTCCATAATAGCACAAAATTATTTTGCAAGAGGTCTAATAAACTGCTTGCATACTGCATTGGCTATA
>NZ_JAUBQD010000152.1:0-1689 GCF_036701085.1 Microcoleus sp. Pol7_A1 | reverse complement strand
CCTGGCACATCTCTTGATGAAATTATTCGTGCTTATTGTGCAGAAAGAGTGTCTCATACTTATTTGAAATGACTATACTGGAGAGACTACAAAGCTATACGGTTAAATAGCACATACTATAGCAATCCTAAATCATTATCATGATTACGGTACAATTATATGCAATACTAGATCGTGACAATAAAAAAATGAATAAATTACAACTTCCAAAAAAAGATATGGAAAAAGAAATAGCCCAATTAGAATCTTTCATTAAAAGCGATATCGATGCAAGATAACTAAAACGAGCAATAGCTGTCAGGATGGCGCTCTCCGGTAAGCTTTACTATGAAATCAGCCAAATCTTAGGTGTAAGTGAATTCTTTTTGGGTTATTGGAAAAAGATTTTTAAAACCCAAGGCATCGAACGACTCAAACTAGGATATAAAGGCTCACAAGGGTATTTGACAGAGCGACAAACGGATGTAGTAGTAGAGTGGTTAAAGAATAAAGAATATTGGAATTTAGATGAGTTAGTGACTTATGTAGTGCAAGAGTTTGGTGTGATATATAAATCAAAACAGAGCCCTGCATGAACTTTTCGCTCAGGCGAATATTAGTTGGAAAAAAACTCAAAAAGTCAATCCCAAATCCGATGAAGAGCTGGTAAAAAAAAAGCTGGAAGAAATTAACGAAATTTTATCTAAATACAAGGCTGGTATAGAAGCTGGGGAAATAATAGTATTGTTTTTAGATGAATGTCATCTACTTCATGGCGATATGACAGGCTACGTTTGGGGTCAATCAGAGCGAAGAATTGAAGTTCCTATTACCAATGAAAAAGATAGACAAACTTATTTTGGAGCCCTAAATTATCAGAGTAAACAATTCCACGTTCAAAGTTATCCATCTGGATCTGGAAAATCAACAGTTAAATTCATAAAACACTTACAAAGTAAATATAAAAAACGGAGAATAATCTTGATTTGGGATGGAGCTAGTTATCATAAATATGGAGAATTTAGAGATTTTTTATCCTCAGTAAATAGTGATAAAGAACCGTCAGATTGGTCAATTACTTGTATTTTATTTGCTCCCAATTCGCCCCAACAAAATCCCGTTGAAGATATTTGGTTCCCAGCTAAAAAATTTTTAAGAAAGTATTGGTATTTATGTAGGTCTTTTAAGATTATCAAATTTTTGTTTGAGTTCTTCACTAAGGAACATAAATTTGATTTCCCCAAAATTCATCAGTACACTTATACATAGAAAATCATTTAGGATTGCTATATGGTGCTTTTTTTGATGACAATCAATCATTGATTGATTATGTCAACAGCCAACCATTGCTTAACCCATTGGTCTGCTTGGCAGATGGTCACCAGGGAGTGTGGAATTTAATCCAGGAGTTTGACACAGACCAACAGCGCTAGGAAATCTTGGACTGGTATCATCTCAAAGAAAATCTCTACAAAGTTGGTGGATCATTAAACAGACTTAGAAAGGCTGAGGTTATATTGTGGCAAGGTCAGGTGCTTGAAGCGAAGGCTTTGTGAGCGTGGTTGCCGAGGCAAACAAGCTCGCAACTTCTGTGCCTACCTGGAAAAACATAGAGTTCGCATTGTCAACTACAGTTATAGCAATCCTATATGATTTGTGAGAATTTACCATAACTGTGAAGCTTGGGGAAATCAAATATCTGATAATGAG
>NZ_JAUBQD010000151.1:0-1706 GCF_036701085.1 Microcoleus sp. Pol7_A1 | reverse complement strand
CTGGAGTTTAGACTAGGCAGCAAGAAAAGACTCAGCAAAGCTGAGTTGAAAATAAACAGACTTCAGATCTGAAAATCTACACTACTAAGCAGATTCTGATTGCTCTTTGCGGGGCTTGGTTGTAGTTTTTTTAACTATGGGGTAGCGAATTCTACGTTTACGTGGTTGATCGGTCTTCCAGCCTGGAGACTTTCCGCGAGGTTTGGGTGGTTGGGCTGGAGTACCAATCACTGCAAAAATGCTTCCCATCGCCTGGGCAACCCTTCCAGGGGTCATTTTGTCTGATGACTTTTGCCAAGGTAAAGGGTTATCCGCAACAATATCACGGGCTAACCACAACTCCCAAGTCATCAGAGGCATCAAATCACTCCAGCGCTCACATTGCTTAGGGGTACTCAGCTTTGGTACAGTCCAATGTAGGCGTTGCTTTAAAAAACGATACCAGTGGTCAATGGTAAAGCGACGCAAGTAAAGTCGCCAAACTTCTTCTATTGGTGGCATTTCTTCTCCTACCCAAGCTAACCATAAAGGTTTCGATACTCGTTGATTACCTTGTTCGTCAATACGTTCAACTCTGATCGTGGACATCGGGCGTGTCGCCGCTTTACGGAAATGCAGATTTTTCCAAAGGCTAACCCGTACCCGTTTTAGTTTCGGATCGTCTACCTCGAAGACAGATGCTGCTTCACCCCATGTTTTTGGTTCATTCAACTTGAATTTATCACCATGTTTTCTGGGACAGCCCTTGCCAGAATAAGCTCCTGGTTCGCCCCACAAACACAAATTTGAACGCAACCGGACTAGAATATCGACTGCAATGTTAGCTGTCTTTAAGACAAAAGGCGCGCATCCATACTCACTGTCCCAAACCGAAATCGGTCTGGCGGGGAAATGTTCACACACCTGTTTTAGTTGCCAAATTGCTTTCTCTATTGGGCTTTCCCAACTGGTTATGCGCTCATGTCTCAAGGGTAATGCCCAACTACCTGAATCCTCTGGTATCCAAGCAATTGTACTGTATCCTTGACCAACGGTAATCGGTTTATTTCCGGCTATGGACGTGCCACTATGTTCATAAGTCCTCTCTTGTAGCGTTACTGCATCCGGGCGTGACCAGTTTGTGTGATCTCCTGCTAACAAGGGTCGTGCCTCTGCTGGTATCTGTTTGATATATAGCTGCATCAATTTCTGTCGCTGCGGTCTACTATCTTGTAGCGCTTCATAAATACTTGACCACTTGCGTCTAAATACTGGTGATAAGGATAAATCTGCTAAGGAATAAACATTGCGAGTCAGCAATATGGCATCTGTTAATTCAAACGTCGCATCTTTAGCTCTACCTAAATATTTATAAGCTACTTGACGAAACTCTTCAAGTCTGGCATTTTTCATGTTGGCAGGTGAGTAATTGTAGTTCTTTTCTCACTTTCTGCCACAAGGGGGCTGTATTCAATCAGACACCCCTTTTTTTCTTGATCGTTCCCCCTCTGATAATGATAATCGAATATGGGGGGTGGGAGAGAAACGAGCGACACTCGTTTCTCTCCCACCCTTTTCATGATTATCATTATTGTATTATAATCGGAGCAGATATACTACAAAATTGTTAAAGGTCGCGGATGCTTTGAGGCTGAAAAGATAATATTTTTAATCTCTAATTCCATTTGGTTTGCGTTCTCTCATATCGCTTTTAGTCTAAACTCCAG
>NZ_JAUBQD010000150.1:0-1712 GCF_036701085.1 Microcoleus sp. Pol7_A1 | reverse complement strand
GCAATATTTACTGCGCCAAAGTAAGTCTGTCGCTCTTTCTCATTAACTATTGGCACTTCTACTCTTTCATTCTTCTTGCCCCAAACATAGCCACAAATATCTCCCCAAAGAAGATGACATTCATCCTGAAAAAAAACTACTAATTCACCTAATTCGATTTCATTACGATGAGCTTCTAGCCATTGGGTCAATTCTTTTGTTTTTTTTTTACCAGTTCAGGATCTGTTTTAGGATTACGTTTTTGAGATTTTTTCCAGGTTAAGCCAGCAGCGTCAAAAATCTCATAGTAATACCAATTTTCCAAAAGTATGCTACAGTAGTTAGTGCCGATCTAATATAATCCCATCCCGTGATAGATGCGATTGTTTCACTTGAAAATTCTTCAAGAAAAGTGCGAACTTTTTCTTTAATTTCATCTAAGTTGTCATAAATTTCCTAACTTAATTCTTGTTTTATATATTGCCATACTCTCTCGATCGGATTCAATTCAGGACTGTATGGTGGTTGAAAAAGCAGTAAAATATTATCTGGGATTTTGAGCTGGCTACTATGATGAAACTTACCATTATCCAGTTGCACAACATTTAAATGCTCCGGATATTCTGCTGCTAGGTTATCTAGGAATATCTGAAAACATTGACCGTCAAGATGTGAAAACTCTAACCAGAAACTTTCTCCGGTTTGAGGGGCAACTGCCCCGTATAAATAGTAAGCTTTAAAATTCCATTGAACTTTACCTATTGGTTTGACTCCACGGGCTGTATTTTTTTTCCTTTCAATGGTTTTTAAGCCGATTCTAGTTTCATCTTGACACCAATATTTGAGACCATTTTTTGCTGGATTAGGGGTAGTGGACTCCAACCATAAGACAAGTTTCAGCAATTTTTCTAGTTTTTTTTTAAAACTCGATTGCTGCCGCCGGATCTTTTTTGTTACTCAAACGCCTTGGTACTTTTAACTTGGCTTTCATGCGATAGTACAGTTGCTTATGTAAAGTTTGATATTTGACGGATACTTGATAGTTATCTTCGACCCATTTCGCAATTTCTTTGTAACTCTTAAACTCGCAGGATTCCTCACTAATTTTTGTCGAGATTCCTGCTATTACTTCGGAGGGAATTACTCGGGGCCTCCCAGTCGAGCGGCGCAGCTTTAATAATGATGACAGACCGCCATCCTTATATTGCTTTAACCATCTTTGTACGGTGATTCTATGTACCCCTAAAAGTTCAGCTACCTCTGTAATACTCTGGCTCGACCCAGATTTTAACAAATAAAGTGCCTGAATTTTTTGTCTGTTAGTTACAGTTCGTTGCTGTGACATAATTATTTTTAATTCGGTCGCAGTGTCTTCAATTCTTTCTTGGTAATTTACTTTCATACAATCGTCCTTTTGCTAGAAGTGCTATTGTAGCATATTTTTGGAGAAGTGGTATTAGATAAAGTCACAGCATTTGCTGTTGGAGGAGTAGACTACATCACCAAGCCATTTCATTTAGAAGAAGTTTTAGCTCGTGTCGAAAATCAACTAACTCTTCAGCGTTTGCAAAAACAACTGCACGAGCAAAATGCGCGATTGCAGGAGTCAGAAGCTAAAGAACGGGAGAAATCCCAACAATTAGAGCTGACTCTACAACCAGGGTAAACGCATCTTAATTTCAACCTAAAACATGATAAGATTAAGTATTTAGCTAAATCAAGTGCGTAATTCA
>NZ_JAUBQD010000083.1:0-25384 GCF_036701085.1 Microcoleus sp. Pol7_A1 | reverse complement strand
AACGTATTAAATTCAAGTCCAGTCACCCTACTTAATATTTTGTTACATACTTATGGATTTTCCCGCCGACCTACTTATGTCGCACACTATAAGATGTGAAACCGACACTCAATAAACTGTTGCCCGACGGCAAAATGTCGCTTTTATAAGTTTTGCAAAGCTAGATCGAATTATCGCCAGTATGCCTCTAACATATAAGCGATCGATTGACACCTATCTTTTGATAGGTTAAATTTGCTTGACATGACTGTAAAATCATAGGTCATTTAGGGAGTTCCCGAGTCCACTTTCCCGACTGATACCCGCACAGACGATCGATCGAAAAAGTATTTTGACGTAAAGAGGCACAAACCCATGAACTTTCAGTTTCAACAAGGTTATCTCAACGGAATGCACGCGCTGTCAGCCCATTTAACCAAAAGAATGTCAAAGTCTTTATCATTAGGTTTGGCGCTTTTGCTGGGAACAAGTGCAGTATTCCTGAGCAGCGACAAAGCCTTTGCATTAGACAATGTTACCGTAAAATACGGTGCTGTTGACGTAACATTACCGATAAGCGACTTGCAAAGCTTGGCACAAACTGGCAAAGCATCCTCTCAACTGCAAAGCGTTCTGAGTCTTGCGAAACAAACTCCAGAGTCGATGCGCGAAATATTAACGCGAGAAGTGCCTTTAGATTCCCAATTAGTAGCGCGGCTGGCAAATACTTATTTTGGGGACATTGTTTTTAAACAATTGGGCGAGGTTGCTTATACGCCTGCCACTCGTCTTCAAAGCGCGCCCGCACTGCGCGATGCTTTAGTCGCAGCTTCCAAAGATGGCAAAATATCGCTGCTGGAAGTGATGCAAAGTTACAGCCCTGCGGCCTTAGAAGTTGACGGCAATCAAGCTATGGCTATCTACGAGCGAGTGATTAAAGACGTGCAAGATTTGCAAGCTTTGTATCAGAATTCCCCGGCTTTGCAAAATACCGCAGGCCAAGCGGTGAATTCCGCCAGACAAATGATTTGTCAGCCCAGTCCCTCGGGAAGTACGAAGTAAATAACTGAAGTTGCAGGTAATTGGGAATTGGGAATTGGGAACTGCTGCTTTTTTTCCCTATTAGCTCTCGTTTTCAGCAATTACCAATTACCAATTACCAATTCCCAATTACCAATTACCCATTTTTTGAGATAATTGCTCGGCTACCCGTTTGAGTCGGCGGAGTTGGTCTTTCATATCTTTCTGCGTCCAAGGGGCTGCAAAGCGATTGAAACCAAATCTAATTAAAGGATTGGGAATTTGAAATTCAAAGCGGTTAATCAAGAGAGTTCCTTGGATTTGGGGCTGGCATTCCCAGCGATCGCATCCTTTGAAAAATCCGTCAAACCCCCACACAATTAAACCGGGTTGTCGCTCCAACACCACACTCTCTAAAGTGGGTTGCAAAACGGGAATTTTTATGGTAAATAAGCTGCGACTTCCTACAGCAGTATCCCATTCGCCCTCGGGATCGCAGCGCAGCAGGGGATTAAGCCACTTGTGCATTAAAGTGCGATCGACTATACACTGCTCCACCACAGTAGCAGCAGCGCTAATTTCAATGGATTGCTCGAAAACTTGACGAATTGACATGAGAACCTGCAACAAGGAGGGTATTACAAAACTTTGCTTACTTTAATAGTCCTTTATTTACTTGTAACGTCAATTTTTCCAGAAATTAAAAGATTGACACACTCATAAATACAGTGTATCATCTTGAATTAAAGTATATATACCGATTATGCAGTTAGTCGAAAGGCACGTCATTAAACCAAATCATAGGTTTTATCGAGAAGCCGATCGACTGTCTTGGCTGTGCAAAAATCTTTACAACAGCGCTAACTACATCTACCGTCAAAACTTTTTCGCCAGCCAACAAACAAACGCTCTGGCTGTTTATCACGCGCTCAAAACAAGTCCTGATTACAAAGCACTGCCCGCAAAAGTAGCACAAAGCACGCTCGGCTTAGTCCTCAAAGCATGGACTAGCTATTATCTGGCGGTGCGAAACTATCAGGAAGACCCAACTAAATTTAAAGTCGCACCTAAAATACCTCATTATAAAGGTTCAAGAGAGCGAAAAAGAGAGGACGGGCGCTATGTAGTTGTATTTAATTGTCAAGCTGTCAGCAAAAGAGCCTTAAAACAAGGATATGCTCGTCCCTCTGGGACTAATATTTGGTTGCCGTCAAAAGTCACCTCGATTTTGGAAATCCGGATTGTTCCCAAGGTAGGTTGTTATGTTGTCGAGGTGGTATATGAAAAGTTAGAACAGCCTTTACAAGTTAATCAGAGAGTAGCTGCCATAGATTTAGGATTAAACAATCTGGCAACATTAACCTACAATGTTCCTGGGTTAGTACCGACAATCTACGACGGACGGGCTGTTAAGTCAACCAATCAATACTGCAATCAAGTTTCCGAAGCATTGAAATCATTGCTACCTCCAGGGCAAAAAAACAGTAAAAAACTTGCCAAATTGTGGCACAAGCGTAACTGTAAAGTGGATTACTACCTCCACACGGCGAGTTCCGCAATTATTAAAGAACTCGTCAATCGTCAAATTGGCTTGCTGGTTATAGGCTGGAACCATGATTTTAAAGATGGGATTCATACTGGCAAGGTTAACAATCAAAATTTTGCCTGCATTCCCCATGCCAGGTTCGTGCAAATGTTGCAGTACAAAGGAAAACTTGCGGGAATAAAAGTTGTGTTAGTAGAGGAGAATTACACATCCAAATGTTCAGCTTTGGATTGGGAACCAATTCAACAACATTCCGACTACATTGGCAGTAGGGTAAAAAGAGGATTGTTCAGAACCCAAAATGGACGATTCATAAATGCCGATGTCAACGGTTCTTTGAATATTGGCAGAAAAGCAGTCGGAGATGGGTTTATCCCTAATTCGATAGAGGGTTTTGTAGTTAACCCAGTACGATTAAAAGCGTACAAACATTAAATTTAGGCGATGTCTAGATTTTGTGTAACTATTATTAAAGTTTCGTCTTTTCCATGTCAAATATGACGTTAACCTGAGAAAAAAATGAATGAAACTTGGCAAGAAATAACTCAACCGATATCGGGGCCAATAGCGGCTTTGTCCGATCGCATTTTGGCCCAGGCCCCGCCCCCCCCGAATCCGCTGACAGATGCCGAACGCGGAATTAACAATTTCATTCAGGGCTCAAACATTGAAAATCTGATCTGGGCCGTCGGTATCCTGCTAGTTGGCTTGATAGTATCAGCCCTCGTCTCATCTGTAGTCGGAGGATTGCTCAAGAAGACTACGATCGACAACCGACTGGCTGCTTGGATTACCGGCCGCCCGGAAGGAGCAGGATCTCCGCAAGTGGAAAAATGGATTTCTGCAGCGGTGTTCTGGATCATTTTTGTCTTTTTCCTAGTTGCGTTTTTCAACCGCCTGAATCTAACGGCTGTCTCGCAACCCCTCAATACTTTTCTCAATCAAATAGCTAATTTCTTGCCGAAGTTAGCCGGCGCGCTAATTTGGTTGGGGATTGCTTGGGTGTTGGCGACAGTCGCCAAATTGGCCGTATCGCGGGTGATGCGGACTTTTAGCGTGGACGAGCGCTTGAATCAGGAGGTGGGCACTGCGCCCAGGGAGCGCCCTTTGCTGCTGAGCGATACTGTGGCGAATGCCCTGTACTGGTTCATTTTTCTGCTATTTTTGCCGCTGATTCTGGAAGCGCTGCAATTGCAGCAGGCTCTGCTGCCGGTTAATAATTTGCTCAACCAAATTCTGGCGGCAATTCCGAAAATTCTGGAAGCTGTGCTGATTGGGTTTGTCGGCTGGCTGCTGGCTGTGGTGGTGCGGCGGATTGTCACAAATCTGTTGGCTGCTGCTGGGACGGACAGTTTGGGCGCTCGGTTTGGAATTTCGCGGACTGCGGGCGGACAATCGCTGTCGTGGATTGTCGGGACGATCGTCTATGTTTTGATTTTGATTCCAACGGCGATCGCAGCTCTCAACGCTTTGGACATTCAGGCGATTTCGCAGCCTGCTGTCGCGATGCTCAACGACATTTTGGGCGCAGTTCCTAAAATCTTCACCGCAGCGCTGATTCTGGCGGTTGCTTACATTTTGGGGCGCTGGGTAGGCGATTTGGTTACTAATATCCTGACCGGAATTGGCTTTAACAATGTCTTTTCTTGGTTGGGAGTGCAGCCGCCGAAACAGCGGCTGCGGCTACCGCCAAATTCGATCGATCCGGAGGCAACGATTCTTCAGGAACCGGAACTTCCGGCCCGCACGCCTTCGGAATTTGTCGGCATAGTGGTGCAGGTGGGCATCATCCTGTTTGCTGTGGTGGCTGCTACCGACGTGCTGCAGATTCCAGCGCTGACGGCGATTGTTAGCGGTATTGTGCTGGTTGCAGGCCGGGTGCTAGCCGGTTTGGTCGTATTTGCGATCGGCTTGTATTTGGCGAATCTGGCGTTTAGTTTGATTGCCAGTTCTGGAACTCGCCAAGCGCGGCTTTTGGGCCAAACGGCTCGGATCGCGATTATTGCTTTTGTTGCGGCCTTGGCGCTGCAACAGATGGGCATTGGCAGCGATATTGTGAATTTGGCTTTCGGGCTGCTGCTCGGGGCGATCGCAGTTGGCATTGCTCTAGCTTTTGGTTTGGGC
Organism: Microcoleus sp. Pol7_A1; assembly: GCF_036701085.1. Classification (NCBI taxonomy): domain Bacteria; kingdom Bacillati; phylum Cyanobacteriota; class Cyanophyceae; order Oscillatoriales; family Microcoleaceae; genus Microcoleus; species Microcoleus sp. Pol7_A1. Next base: position 20,715 of record NZ_JAUBQD010000083.1, on the reverse strand, counting down.
GGGCGCGAGATTGCGGCCGACCAAATTCGCGAATGGTTAGCGTCGTTTAAACAAGATAAGACGCCGCGTTTGTAACTCTATAAAAAGGCGTTTGTCAAGTACAAACGCCTTTTTTTTATGCTTAATTTCATTACCGTCAGGCATCTCATCCCCGAAGAAGTGTGATAGGGAGCGTAAGTCCTATGGAATAAATTTACAGCCTCGGATCGACAGGTTCGCTTTCCATCGCTAAAACTCCGAAAACGCACTCGTGAACTTGTCTCAATGGAGCACCCGCAACAAATCGCTCCAATGCTTCTACACCGAGAGCAAACTCTCGCAACGCCAAAGAACGCTTGCCGGAAAGTCCGCGCGATCGCAATTTTTCTAAATGTTCTGGCAAAGAATATTCCAGACCATAAATAATTCGCAAATACTCTTTACCGCGACATTTCACCGCAGGCTGTACGAGTCCTTTGCTATTTTTCACAATAAAATCCATTGGTTTAACAACCATTCCTTCGCCTCCCGCCGCCGTCAGTTTTTCCCACCATTGAATCCCTGCGGATCTGCTGTCAAAATCGGCAATTTCAACTATTTTGTATTCAGTAGCTAACAGCAATTCAGGGTCAGCTTTACAAATTTGTGAAATCTGTTCCATGTGCCAACAGTGATTTTTGTCAGTGTGAACAGTTCCCTCGGTTGCCAAGATGTGGAAAGGCGCTAATTTGAGGTCCAAGAGCGATTTCACTGGCCAGCAGTAGCGCTGATAGGCACGAACATAGCGATCGGCTAGTTCGGCTCGCTCTTGGTAGCTAGTTAGCAAAGAATTAATTTCAACTCCCCGCTGTTTTGCCTGTTCTAAGTTCTTAATCGCCTCCGCAAACCCGTGACGAGATGCTGTTCCCACGGCGGCGTACTGCTCTTTCAATAAACCTTGAGCTTTGGCTGACCAAGGCATTAATTCGCAGTCCAAACACACCCAATCGGTTTGAAATTTCTCCCAAAAATTGCTGGCAGTGAGAGCGGCATTTACCCGCGCTAAAAATTCTCTTTCTAAGGTAGAATTATCGAAAAAATGCCGTCCCGTGCGGGTGTAGCAAATGCCCATACTCTCGCTGAGAATGCCAAAGCGGCGTAAAGCTGCCGATGCGTCGCGGCACACGATCGCAACTGCACGGGAACCCATGTGCTTTTCTTCGCACACAACTGTCGATATGCCCTGCTGTTGGTAGTAGCTAAATGCTTCGGCTGGATGTTCTAAAAGTCCTGGTTCGTTGGAGGTAGCAGCGGGAGACATTGTGGGCGGCAAATAAATCAGCCATTTGGGATTGGCTGCAAACCGACTCATTACTTCTAGGGCTGCGATCGCATTTTCTTCTTTAATCGTAATGTTACTTTGCAGCCGAGTTGAAATGATGCGTTTTCCCAGTACGTCGCTAATGTCCAGTACGTCATCAAACTGCTGTTGGGAGGTGAGATTCACTGCCGCCAAACCGCTAGTGATAGCGGGTGAATTCATGTCTCTATTGTTAAGTGGAGTTGGGCTGTCTTGAAAGAGGATCGGTTTGGCAGGTTCGCAGTAAATTCTAGCAGCAGGAACGCTGACAAATTCTCTTTCGGGATACCGCAAAGCTGTTAGTTTGCCCCCGAAAACGCAGCCCGTGTCAATATCAACAGTATTGTTCAACCATTCTGTTTCTGGAACCGGGGTGTGTCCGTAAACAACTGCTGCCTGACCTCGATATTCGGCGGCCCAATTGTACCGGACTGGCAAGCCGAATTCATCGATTTCGCCAGTGGTTTCTCCGTACAAGGCGAAATCTCGAATGTGGCGCGATGCGCGTCCCTGAAATTCAGCTTTCATCCCGGCGTGGGCGACGACTAATTTTCCGCCATCGAGGACGTAATGCCCGATCAAACTATCTAAAAATTGGCGAATTTCTCGTACTGCTGATTCGCGCAATTCATCCGGTAAAGCGGCAATTTCTGCTAAGGTTTGTTCGAGTCCGTGGTTGATTTTGACATTTTTGCCGTTGAGTTTTCGCAGCAGTTTGATGTCGTGATTTCCAGGCACGCACAAAGCTGTTTCTGCGAGTACCATGTTTCGCACGAGTTTGAGGGTGTCGAGAATGCGCGGGCCCCGATCGACCAAATCGCCCAAAAACACGGCTTTACGGCCCTCCGGGTGCGCGTAGGTGGGAAAATTCCCCAAATCGGATTCGCTGGATTTTTCGATAATTTGATAGCCCAACTGTTGCAGCAATTTCTCCAATTCATCGCAGCATCCGTGAACGTCGCCGATGATGTCAAAAGGGCCACAGTCGCTTTTGCGATTGTTCCACAAAGGTTGTCTCTCGACTTCCACCGCGTCGATTTCCTCTGGGGAACGGAGGACGTAAACGTACCGAAATCCTTCCCTATCTAGAGATTTGAGCGATCGCTTTAAATTCTGAACGTGGCGGCGAATTACATGATTTCCGAAATTGCGATCGGGACGCTGTTGGTTGCGATCGGCACACAATTTTTCTGGTAAATCTAGCACAATAGCAACCAAAAAGCAATGGTATTTTCGGGCTAATTCCAACAAAGATTTGCGGCTTTCCGGCTGAACGTTGGTGGCATCAATCACAGTTAGCTTACCTGCGGCCAGACGTTTAGCAGCGATTAAATGCAATACTTCAAAAGCATCAGCGGTGGCCGCTTGATTGTTTTCGTCGTCGGAAACCAGACCGCGGCAGTAATCCGAGGAAATGATTTCTGTAGGTAGGAAATGCTGCCGCGCAAAGGTGGATTTGCCGGAACCGGATGCACCGATGAGCAGGACTAAAGATAGTTCGGGAATCGTAATTTTCATAATTTCATTGCGAGGGTCGTGAAGCAATCGCAAAGCCTTTGAATCACCCCAAGCTAACAAGGGGGTATTTTTTCGTTTCCTTTATGCACTGAAAAGAAGGGCACAGCATCGGGGAAGAGCATAGTCCTCAAATTGTATTTGCGACCACTGGGCGTAGTCACGGCCATGATCGATTTCAAAGTCGCTGGTGGCGCATAAGCCGTCAGAATAATTTGGTTTCCTTCATCGTCTAAATAATAGTTGGTCTCATTTGTCAACCAAAACAGAACTCTCCAAACCTGGATGTGACTCGGCATAAAAATTTGCAAGCTTTTCATCACCACAGCCTCAGTGGTAGCACCGTCTGCGGCTTCCCAATCGTATTTACCCTGGATGACCTGGGTGTTCGGCATCAACGTCAACGTGTAGGGATTTGCCTTTACTTTTTCATTAATGCTAAATCTGCTCCCGGCATTTCCGGCATCCCCCTTAAATATGCCAGTTCGATAGTTCGCACGTGGCAGTCCCAAAAAATTTGCGATACTGTCTTTGCAGAATATTCGACAAAAATTGTAGTCAATGTCAGTAGGAGGAAGGAGGCTTCTATTCCTTTTACTTGCGGGAAGAGGAGCGTGAAAGGGGAACTTAGAACCCCGTAGAGGCCGGCCATTGATGGGCATATATTTTTAATATCTCCAATTATATTTCTCTCAATTATATAGAACCTATTGTTCGTCAGTACGGCTCTGACCAAGATATTTAACTAATCGATTTTTGTCAACAGTCCGAATTTGAACGTTTGACTACCATTCCCACTCAAACTCCTTCCACTCAGTAGTCGTGATATCATCAAGAAGGACATCATCATGTTGCTCTGCCATTTTTGCGAACGCTTCCTCCCAGTCGGCACGCGGTTTTAGGGTTCCAGAAATGACGAACCAGCCGGCACGCGGTTTTTGGGCTGCACGAATGACGATCCGATCGCCCTGAACTTCGATTTCTACTGCTCCGCTAATACCAATTTGCTCTAACCAAGATTTGGGAATGTGAATGCCCTGAGAATTGTCAATTTCAACGATCCGGGTTTGAATAGATTTACTCATAGCTGAAGCCTGCATTTTTCCAACTTTAACTATATTGTAAGCACAAACAGAGTGTCGGTATTATTATCAATGGGCAAATATTGCCATTTGCGTAGGCGAACCTACTTCTAAATCTTCAGTTCCCACACAACGAAACTCTACCCCACAGCCAAACCGTTCGGCAACGCCATTCGCCCAAGTTTGAAATTCGGTTCTTGTCCACTCAAAGCGGTGATCCCGGTGGCGAAATTTGCCCGCTGGCAAGTTTTCAAACCGAACATTATATTCAATATTTGGAGTTGTGACGATCGCACTTTTGGGTCGGATAAATTCAAACAAAACCCGCTCAAAAGCAGCTAACCGTTCTAAATCCAGATGTTCAATCACTTCAATTACCGCCGCCGCATCAAAACCAGTCAAGCGGCTGTCCCGATAAATTAGCGAACTTTGAATTAGTTGAATGCGAGATTGCTGTGCGGGAGACAATCGATCGATTTGCAAACGTTCCCTGGCAATTTCCAATGCACGAAAGGACACATCGACGCCTGTAATTTGTTCGATCGAGCTTTCTTTCAAAAGCAATTTCAGCAGTTTTCCCTCACCGCAGCCCAAATCTACCACTCGCTTAGCACCACTTTGCTTTAAAACCTCCGTCACAGCTTCCAAACGCTCTTGATTCAAGCTAATGCGCTGTTCTAAAACTTCCTCTTCTTGCTGATGAGAAACTTCGAGCTCCTCAGGGTCGATATTATCTGCTTCTGCTAACTGTGCCACAGCAATTCGCGTCAGACGGCGCTGGCGTTTCAGATAGCGGTTGACAATTTGTTCGCGCGCGGGATGCGCGTTCAACCAACCTTCGCCGTGATGCAATAACTTCTCGATTTCATCATCGCCCACCCAATAATGTTTGTCGTCATCCAACACGGGAATTAGCACGTAAAGATGGCTTAACAAATCCGCCAAACGAATTGTATTTTGCAGTTCCACAGAAAAGTAAGGACTCGCGCCCCACTCGGGAAATTGCTCGTCAAGAATCAGGGGTTTTGCTGCGACTTGATAGCCAAGTGGCTCAAACATTTGCCGCAGGAACTTCTCGCCACCGCGACAGGGCAAAACCGACAGATTAACTGTCAAAGGAATAGCTGTTTCTGCGAGTTCTGGGCGGTCTTTGCAGCGACCGGATAGAGCTGTACTAAAGACTTTGGCGAGGGCGACAGACAGAAACGAAGAGGCAACGTAGGGGCGATCGTTCACGTATTGTTCGAGGGGGCGATCGCCCGATTTCGACTTGCCCCGCACCAAAGCAACCGGATCGACATCTAACAGTAAAGCTGCCGTGCACTTTTCTGCATTTGCCTCTGGATAAAACACGCTGGCTTGCCCGAAAGTCATCGGAAAGGATTGATGGCGATCGGGATGTTTGTGCAGCAATAACCTAAATCTGTAGCAGGGACGCGAGTTGTGGAAATAGTTAATAACACAGGACTTACACAGGCAGACTTTATATAGTGTACAAAAAATATCGAGAGGACTTACGTACAGCCTCAATATACGGTGCTGACGCGGTGACAAGCAAGTTGAAAGACTTGATAGGCAACGTTTTGAGTTGATCGACCTCAAGAAAGATGCTCGCGGGCGATCGTCAATGAAAGAGGGTGGGTATCGTAGAGAATGAGGTTCAAGGGCGATCGCTGCCCAGGATCGTTATCAATAAGCTTATCAAGAAACCATCATCTTTTTCTAGGTCAATCCGCATCAACGATTTACCGATCGAGGTAAAAGAGGCGCTATCACCCCGTCAGGAAATTTCCCATTTAATTATTAAAATAGGTGTATTTTTATTAAGATCGGTAAACAACCTAAAAAGTTTCAGTCTCATCACTCACCTCGGGGTATTATACTGAAAAAGTCAGTCTAATTAATAGTTAGACCTCAGCATATTTGAAGCCTAATATTTGAAGCATAAGATAAGGATAAAATTTGCTATGTCTGAAGTATGTTTTAATGTCAGTGGTCATAAAATACAATTAATTCTAAGCCTGTCGGGAAAACAAAGTATTGTTCATGATAACAAAACGATTTCCGAAAAAAATCCCTATCTCGCTCCGACCTCTAACCACTATTTTAAAGTCAGTGAAGATGGAGAACTGTCAAGCTATGAAGTGGTTTTCAAAGCCAAGTTTTCGGGTGTAATAGAATATAGTGTTAAACGAAATAATGTGCTGGTTAAAAAGGGTACATTAAGTGCATTCACACCCGGGCTAATGAGGATATCCTTTTTTTCCATTGGTCTGGCTCTGTTCTTAAATAGAATATCTTTAATTTTTATTCCACAATTTAGAGAAGTTTTCCTTCAGTCGCTTTTAAATTATATTGATCTCGGAATAGATTTGCTGTTTTCTATTGCTTTTTTGGGATTTGGAATCTCCTTAAAGAGAGTTCTTTTAAGAAACTTGCGCTTTGTGACCACAGTGCTCTGGATTCATATAGGTCTAATGATTTTCGGCTTCTTATCACTTATTTTCCGCTACCTACAAGAAGGAATTATTTTGAGTAACATTTGGGTTATTGCTATGAAACTTGGATTTATCTGGCTGTTTTGGTTTCTTTTGAACAATTGTGAGGCGCTAGCTCAAGAATTTAAGTCCCAATATTCCTAATGTGAGAGTTATCCGGCGATCGTCAAAGCAGGGCATAAAGTGCGCAGTGCCAGCATTGTCAAGATCCGAGCGAGCGATTTGCGTCATCAAGGGCGATAGTAATAATTGGTAATTGGTAATGGATAATTAGTAATTGGTTGTTTATTTTTTTTATTTATTTCATAGTTGCTCCTTGTTCCTTTGTGCTTTTTCTCACTGAAATTTCTGTTTTTCCACACTTCCCAAATCCAACTTAGCCCGCAACTCCTCCTTAATCCGATTTAAAATAGAATCCTCATCCAAAGAAGACAAAATCTTGCTCACAACAGCTTTTGGCCCATCATCTCCCCAAGAAGCACCATTAGCCAAATAAGCCTTAGTAACTTGACCGATACCGTAGGAAGAAACCCCCGCGATCGCAGCTTGCGTCACCGCCACAGACAAATAAGGCCCTAAAGCCAAACCCCCCGTCGCCGGCGTCGCCAAACCCAACAATCCTTTCAACGAGCTCAAACCAAAATTAGCCAACAATTCGCCCGCAGTAATTCCCCCCATACTAATCGCAATCTTTTGCAGCAATTCCACCGCGCCCGCTTCCGTCATCGCAATGCCGTAAACTTTAGATAAAGTTAATATCATCACCACATCAATTACCGCACCGCTAAGAATATCAACTACAGTAATTGGATTAAGTGCGATCGCCACCGCTTTCGTCATTACCGCATTCCAGATAATGCGATTAGCCGCCTCATCTCGAATTTCCATTTTTCGCTGCACCAACTGCTCGTTAATATCCCCCGCACAGAGCATCGTATTCAGCGCGACCAAAGATTTGCCTTCCCGGTCTAAAATCTCTAAAATCTTTAATTTTAAATCTTGCACTTGTGGCAAACTGCGAGTCATTTGCACGCCCATACTTCCGTCGGGACGGCGCACCGCCCTCGCCGTCAAAGGCGAAGCCGCCGCCATCACAATTTCATCGGGAGACAACAATTCTCTCACGCGATCGTCTCGAATTTTATGATAAATTGCCAGCCTATCTGCATCGGGATACTGGTCAATTTTATTAAACACTAATAACATCGGTTTTCCGGCTTCCCGCAACTGCGAAAGTGCTGCGTATTCCACCTTCGTAATGTCGCCAGCCACCACAAACAAAATCAAATCTGCTTGTTGAGCAACGCGGCGGGCTAAAAGTTCGCGAGTTTCGCCGTCAACTTCATCTATTCCCGGAGTATCGACTAATTCAACTTGCGACAAACGGTAAATAACTGGCGAAAGTCGATCGGGCAAATTCTCATCAATTCCCTCTCCGACATCCCACTGGCCGATAGTCGTCGTGCGAGTCACCCCGTGAGTCGGGCCAGTTTCAAACACATTTTGACCTAGCAGCGCGTTCAAAACCGAAGATTTTCCCCTTCCCACCATCCCAAACACAGCTATTTGCACGCAAGCGCGCTCTAGCTTGTCGAGCATTTTCTCCAACCCGCCAATTTCCGGTTCCAGTCCACTTCGCTCTTGAACTGTCAAATCGAGATTTTCTACTATATCTCGCAGAGCATCTTTAGCGTGGCGCAGGTTGAGTTCTGCCTGAATGTCTGCGAAGCTTAAAATTGTGTCATCTAATTCGCGATCGACATTTGAAAAATCCGAGGCTTCAGTCATTGTTACCTAATGTTATAGCTTTGCTTCACTTAAAGTTTCAACCGATATGATGCCATTCTAGCTTTTTCCGTCTGCTTTGTACATTAGGGCTACGGCAATGGCGTGTTTATAATCCGGGTAGGGACACAGCAATGCTGTGTCCTTACCAGGATTAGGACACAGCATTTCTGTGTCCCTACAGATATGATGTCAAATCTGTGTGTATCTGGTAGGGAAACGCCATTGCCTTGTCCATAATCTTGGTAAAAAAATGGCATTCTCCTGTCCATAATCCTGGTAAAAAACGGCATTCCCGTCTCCTGACGCGGATTAGGAGACAGCAATGCTGCGTCCCTACAGATATCATGTAAAACCTGTTTAATTTACAACAATGATTAACCCCATCAAAATCGCCAGTTATCCATTTCCTTTACGTGTGATAATTTTCCTATTAATCTTGCTAGCAATTTGGCTGCCGCTAGCAGCACCAATTTATCTCTTAGTTAAAGATAGTAACCTAGCAACTATTCTGACAATGGGATTGTTGTTTGCAGAGTTTCTGTTCCTAGTGCCGCGCTGGGGAAAACAGGTTTACGGAGAAACCCAATTACTCAAAAGTTACGGTTTAATCAATACGCGAAAAAACGGTTTTGAGCTTTTAATCGGATTGGCGATCGGGCTTTTGCTCACTTTCAGCTTATTTGCGGTGCAAGGGCTGTTCGGCTTAGTCGCGTGGCAAAATTCTGATAATTTGCCGAGAATCATCGCAGAAGGGCTGTTAAGCGCCCTTGGAGTCGGTTTTGCGGAGGAGTTGGTATTCCGTGGTTGGTTGCTGGACGAGTTGCAGCGGGATTACAATTATAAAATATCTCTGTGGGCGAATAGCCTGGTGTTTGCCCTCTCTCATTTTATCAAACCTGTCGCGGCAATGCTGGGGAGTTGGCCGCAGTTTCCGGGGTTGTTGTTGCTGGGTTTGATATTGGTTTGGGGAAAAAGATCGCGCCAAAATCGCCTCGGTTTGTCGATCGGGCTTCATGCAGGTTTAGTCTGGGGATATTACATCATTAACATCGGGCAGTTAGTGCGATATTCGGGTTCTGTACCCAACTGGGTTACTGGAGTTAACGGCAATCCGCTAGCTGGCGCAGTGGGGCTGTTGTTTTTGAGTGTATTGGCTTTGGGAATGCGAAAAATGTCCGAACATTCCAAAAGTTTGTAGTAAGGACGAAGAGTCCTTATTTCAGACTACTTGGAGGAGTAAACTCCTCACTACCAAACAACTTATTACGAAATTGATAAACTTATGAAACTCAGCATCTTTGCCATTGCCACACTGTTAACTTATCCAGGTTTATTTGCTCCGGCAAACGCACAAAATACCGCTCAAGTCAAGCCAAATAATTCTTTAGTTCAAGTGCAGCCAGCGCGAGAACAAATTCTCAATGCTTGCGTCCAGAATCAGGCTGAAACTCTGCCCAATCCTTTTACTGATGTACCTTCCAATCACTGGGCTTACAAAGCTGTTTTAACAATGTATTATTGCGGGGCTTACCGAGAAGCGACGCCACCTGCTTTAATTAAAGAATTACTGGAATCGGGAGATACTACTAGAGAAAGTTTGCCTTCGCGATTATCGTTTCCCAATTCCCCATTACAGCCATTTCCCGTGATTAATTAAAGAATTACTGGAATCGGGATATCCTACTAGAGGAAGTTTTTATTCCCGATTACCTTTTCCGCATTTCCCATTACCAACATTTTAAAACTCAGCCCGAACCGTAAACGAATAATCGCCACCAGGTTCAAGCTGATAATCCCATTTTTCCAGAAAACGGTGCAGCGGTTCCTGAATCAATGCCCTACCCTGAGAAGGCTCAAGTATCAGTGTTTTTTCTGACGTGAAACGCCACTGAAACTGCCACTCAAAATTGCCGGCAGTCACTTCACCCTCAATCGTGCCTTTTTGCCAAGATTGGCCAGTAACTCGGACATATGCAGTTGTTTCAGGCAAACGTCTCGAACTCACCTTTTTGTTTCCGCGTTTGTTTCTGCAATTGTGCGACTATTGTAAAGGCTCATGGCTTTTTCTACTCCTTGGTGCAGACTCAGTTCCACAGCTTCTACAACCAGTTTAAGCACTTTTTCTACTAACTGACTTTCCTCTGAGGAAAACTTTCCTAACACGAAGGAAATCGTATCTTTCTCATTTTTAGCAGCATCGTTTTGAGGTTTGCCGATGCCAATCCGCAAGCGGGGAAATTTGTCTGTCCCCAAATGAGAAATTGTCGATTTCATGCCGTTGTGTCCGCCGGCAGAACCGGCAAGCCGCATTCTCAATTTCCCGATCGGCAAATCCATATCATCGTATACTATTAATACCGACTCTGCAGGTATTTTGTACCAATCCGTCGCCGCCCGAATCGCTTGACCCGACAGATTCATGTAAGTAAGCGGTTTCAGCAAGCGGATTTTCTGTCCCCGCGGCCGGTTTCCCTCGCCAAATATGCCTTGAAATTTGCGATTTTCCGACAGGGAAATCTGCCAAGATTTAGCCAAGGCATCGACAGCATTAAAGCCTATGTTGTGTCGGGTGCGATCGTATTTAGGTTCGGGATTTCCCAAACCAACGATTAGCTGGGGAATCACTAACTCCGCTGGTGTTTCCGACTTCTGAGTGTTGTTCATTTAACTGTCTGTGCTATCTTCCTTGGGAGTAGCCGCCGCGAGTTTTTCAGTTTCCGGTTTGCTGCTAATTGCTACTGCTTCTTCTAGCTGCTTGGCTTCCCGAGTGAACTCCGACTCAAAATCCCGCGAAGCGTCTTGAAAGCCCCGAATTGCCTTCCCCATACTCCGGCCGATTTCAGGTAATTTTTTCGGGCCGAATACCAATAGTGCGATCGTAAAAATAACGGCCATTTCCGGCAAACCAATGCCAAAAATATTCATGGTTTTTCTCCTGCAATTTGTTTAGTTACTTCTTGTTTATTTATGCCAAAAGTAATCGGAAAGGGTAAGGAAAAACGGGAAAACTTAGCTTTTACCCTTTCTCCTCAACCCTCAGCTTTTACTTTTAGCCTTACTGTTTTGCGATCAATTTTTAGCGGCCTAGGCTCGACCAATCCATATCCACATTCTCCAGAATCAGCGAAGAGTTGTAGATTTGCAAAATAATCAACAAGAACACGAAAAACAGTCCAATGAACACGCTCATCAATAGCGTGGTTCCCCAGCCGGGGGCTACCTTGCCGTATTCTGAGTTAAGGGGTTTGAGTATATCTCCTAACCAAGTCCGTTGTGCCATAAGTCACCTGCAATGAATCTCTACAGAAAAGTTTGACATATTTCTACCGCTAATTGCGATCGCAATTTCTCAGAAGTGCGGGAGACTGGGGGAGCCAGAGCGGGGGAGGGGGAGTGGGGGAGCCGGAGACAGGCAGAGTGTCCGAGGATTTGAGGATTTTTCGACCTCGCCGTAAAAGATATAATTTGAATGCGTGACAGTTTAATTAACTCCCAATAGTAACGCTCTCCCCCTCTCGCGCTCTCCCCTTTTTCGCTGCCATACCGTACCGCGCCTAAAAGCACTAGACTTTCAGACGGATTGTTATTTTTTGTAATATTATAGAGTGGAGCACTCATAATCGATCAAAAATATGGAACCCGCAGCAGTTCTCGGCATTTCTCTCGGTGTGTGTCTGGTGGCAATCACCGGTTTCTCGATATACACGGCTTTCGGCCCTCCCTCTAAGGAATTGAGAGATCCTTTTGATGAACACGAAGATTAAAGAAGAAGGAAGTTCGGCAACGGATTTTGTAACGGATTTTGTAACGGATGGAAGGAAGAAAGCCCTTCGGCTTCGCTCAGGATAAAAAGAGGGAAGAAGTCGGAGGGAATTCGGAAGAGGGAATATTTTCACAATTATCCCCCTACCTCACTCTCCACTCTCCATCGGGGGCAAGCACTCTTGGCATCGCCCCTACAAAACTTCTCTCTGACTCTCCCAGCCAATGCTATTTTCTTCAAAAACACACTAAATCTATATTTAAGAAATCTATCTTCCAGTTAAAGTAAAATTTATCAAGTTTCAGGCAAAAGCATAATGGGCAATACCTTTGGGCATTTATTTCGGATATCGACATTTGGGGAATCTCACGGTGGCGGTGTGGGAGTAGTAATTGACGGTTGCCCGCCCCTGGTGTCGATCGACGCATCGGAAATTCAAGCCGAACTCGATCGCCGCCGCCCCGGCCAAAGCAAAATTACCACGCCCCGCAAAGAAGCAGATACCTGCGAAATTCTGTCGGGGGTGTTTGAAGGCAAAACTTTGGGGACGCCGATCGCAATTTTAGTCCGCAATCAAGACACTCGCCCCCAAGATTACGGCGAAATGGCGACTACCTACCGCCCTTCCCACGCTGACGCTACCTACGATGCTAAGTACGGAATTCGTAACTGGCAAGGCGGAGGTCGATCGTCCGCGAGAGAGACAATTGGTAGAGTAGCAGCAGGGGCGATCGCTAAAAAAATTCTCAAACAAGCAGCAGGAGTCGAAATAGTCGGCTACGTCAAACGCATCAAAGACTTAGAATGTGTCGCCGACCCGGACACTGTTACCTTAGAACAAGTAGAAAGCAATATAGTTCGCTGTCCAGATGCCGAATGCGCCGAAAGAATGATTGAACTGATCGAAAAAGTTCGCGACAGCGGAGATTCGATCGGCGGTGTAGTCGAATGCGTCGCCCGCAACGTACCCAAAGGCTTGGGAATGCCCGTATTCGACAAACTCGAAGCCGATTTGGCCAAAGCCATCATGTCGTTGCCCGCCAGCAAAGGCTTTGAAATTGGTTCGGGCTTTGCCGGGACTCTGCTCAAGGGCAGCGAACACAATGATGAATACTATACTGATGACAAGGGTGTAATTCGTACAGTCACGAATCGCTCCGGCGGAATTCAGGGCGGTATTGCTAACGGCGAAAATATCATTTTGCGGGCGGCCTTCAAGCCAACTGCGACAATTCGCCAGCAGCAGCGCACAGTTACCCGAGAAGGCGAAGAAACGCTGCTGGCTGCCAAAGGGCGGCACGACCCTTGCGTTTTGCCGAGAGCTGTGCCAATGGTGGAAGCGATGGTAGCTTTAGTGTTGTGCGACCACCTGCTGCGCCATCACGGACAATGTGGAACCTTAAAGTCTGAATTTTAAAATGGAAATCAGCTTGTCCTCAGTAGTGGCAACTCCCGTTGATTGCCCTCAACCCTCCGAATCAATAAAAGGTATAGATGATTTTGTCGTACAGTTCTGGGGCGTGCGGGGCAGTGTTCCGACACCCGGACAGGAAACTGTTCGCTACGGCGGCAATACTTCTTGTTTGGAAATGCGAGTCGCTGGCAAACGCTTGATTTTTGACGGCGGAACTGGCTTGCGGATGCTGGGAGACCAGTTGGTGCAAGAAATGCCGGTGCAAGCTTATATGTTTTTTACTCACTATCATTGGGATCACATTCAAGGGTTCCCGCTGTTCGCCCCAGCTTTTATCCGCGGCAATAGCTTTGATATTTACGGGGCGACTCCGCCGGATGGAGATTGCATGAAAAGGCACTTTGTCGAACGGGTGCTGCACTCGAATTCGCCGGTGCCGCTGATGGGTTTGCAGGCAGATTTGAATTTCTACGAACTCAATCACAACCAGACGATGATGCTGGACGATATTGAGATTAGGACGGGTTCTCTGAATCACCCTAATACTGCTATGGGATATCGGGTGACTTGGCAGGGACGATCAGTTGTTTACTGTTCGGATACTGAACATTTTCCCGATCGGCTAGATGAGAATGTCTACAATTTAGCCCTCGACGCTGATGTGCTGATTTACGATGCGATGTACACCGACGAGGAATATCACAACCCCAAGTCTCCGAAGGTGGGTTGGGGACACTCGACTTGGCAGGAAGCGGTGAGAATGGCTAAGGAGGCCCGGGTGAAACGAGTGGTAATTTTTCACCACGATCCTGCTCACACAGACGATTTTCTCGATCGCATCGCTGAAGACGTGCAAATCGCTTTTCCGAAGGCTGTCATGGCCCGCGAGGGTCTTATTTTGCCGATCGGCTTCTGAACATTCGCCTCCGGGGCTCGATCGAACCATCAACCGATCGAACCATAATTGTTATGTGAATATGTGGCTCTGGCCGCGAGACCAGAGCCACAATTTTTTTTAATTTGCGGCAAACTCTTAACTGCATGGTATAATTCTTGCTTGTTAAGTTTTTAGGCAAAGTATTTAAGGTTTTTTTTATTGTTCAACCGCGTCCGCCAGACGCCAAGACGTAAGATAATTGGAGGATTCCCAAGGGTGAAAAGGAGACAGTTTTGAATGTCAACAAACACGGCGAGGCGAGGAGCTCGCACGCCTGAGTGCTAGTCTGATGCCAGTAGACTTCCAGAAGCCTTGTTACAGATTAATTATTAAGGACAAAAACAGAAGTTATAGCTCTGATCGAGTAAAAGGTCGATCGGTTTTTTCGGATCGTGAATATTGACAACTGTCAAAAGCTAATAGCTTTTAGGTACAAACTGAAAAAATTTTCAGCAGTCAATTTAACTAACCAGAAAGAAACGATCGTTCTTGGGTTTGGCAGTAGCTCCGGCAAGCGAATGTTATGACTTGACTATCAAAATGGGAAATTTACGTTTTAGATCTTCAGCACATCAATACAGATGGATTGCCTTAGGCAGTTTTGCTGTAATTATGGGTATTTCAGGCGCCCTGGCCTACCGCCTCGCCCCGCTCCCCGGATTCATGGCTCAAGGCATTCTCACTTCTAATAATCCGCCAGTCAAATTTTCGAGCACGGGCACGACAATTCTCAAACAGGGAGAGCAACTCACCCCAGAGGTTCTGCTGGCAGATAATGTTGTCAAAGCAGTGGCAGATGCAGTTAAGCTGTCGCCCCAGCAAGTTCGACAAAATGCTAGTGTCAAAATTTCTAAGCCGGAACAACCCCTAGAGATTGTTGTTGGCTATCGCTCGCTCGATCGGGAGCAAGCAATCCAAACGGCGGATATGTTGATGAAGGGCATGGTTGAAAAAAGCCGCCTGATTAACAGATATCGGTGGCAATCAGTCAATCAGTCGCTCAACCAACGCTTGGCACAAGTCACTCAAGACCTGAAACAAGCTCAGCAAAAACTCGACCAATACGAAAGAGAGCGCGCTCGCCTGTTGCAGCAAATGAAGCTGCAGCAAGACTTTTACAACAAAACTCAGCTTGCAATGGCGGATACGCAAGCCTCGGAAAAAGAAATGGTCAGCAGTTTCGCCGCCGCTACAGTGCCGCAAATTGTGGCGACGCCCACGAGCGATCCGACAGTGCCTCTGATTTTGGGAATTGGCTTGCTGTTGGCGATTTTGGTCAGCCGGGGTTTGATTCCTTCGGTGGCCGATTGGAAGTACAAAGCAGCTTTTCAGCGAGAAGAGAGCGAAAGGCTCCAAAGTGCTTTGTACCGACTGATCAAAGAAGGCCGCGGCGAAATCACTCTGGTGCGGTTTGCGATGGAAACGCGACTGTCGCCGGATGTGGCTCAGCGTTTTTTGAACCAACAAGCTGAAGTCTTTAATGCCAATTGCGAAATTAAAGACGACGGCAGCATCTTGTATCACTTCCACATTTAAAGGGCTGCGGGCGATCGCGCTCCACAGAAGACTTTAGCCGATCGGGCCATCACTGCTCGATCGGCTTGTTTTTTTGTTAATAGGACTTATATCAACTTCGGTCGATCGACCATCCCGGTCTCGGTCTGCGCGGGTTTACTGAATCTATAACTTATACTACTACTACATATTTTGGTGAACCCGCCGACGCGAGCTGGCGTTGCGGTGATTTTACCCGACATAATATTACGATGGTCAACCCGGTTTCTTAGCTTGTAGGGTGCATCAGGGTTCAAAATTGCTCGATCGACAAAGGTGTTGACCACCCTAGATCGCCCTAAGATTCTGCCAGTTGCGTCCAAGACTGTCTAAAAAATCAAGACTGTCTAAAAAATATTTTATTTTTGTGTTGCTCTCGCTTAAATATATGTGTAATTATAAAGAATCAGTAAATTTACGGTTGTTTTTTACCTGCGTTAGCGGATCGAGCGCTAATTTGTGGTTAAATATCTCTTAGGACGTGTATCACCTCCGTATAAATGCTTTAGTCTAGATCCATTACTTGTTGAGGGAAGTTATGTAGTTTCACATCAGAAACTTCATGAGGCAAGAGCCTGAAATCACACTCCCCTTCAGAAATCCTACGTTTTCATTTTGAACTTTTGTAATCACCTAGAGGCAAAACCATGATTTTTGGAATAATTTGTTCTTTTGTCGTAGCTTACTTTTTGCTAATGTCGGTTGCTAATTACGGCGACACTGGAATGTAAACCTGTTAAGGCACTCATAGACCGAGACAGAAGGCAGCAGGCAAAAAAAAGCTGTTTGAAAACTTCGATTAAGTCTCAGCTTGGGTCGTGTCTGTCGTGCTTGCTCTGGCAGGAAAATGGATGGATGAAGGAGTCGTTAAGTACCGCTGTGACTGGGAAGAGGCAGACCCTGTAGCTGCCCGGAACATAGCAGATTTGATGGACTGGCGCGATCGGCTCCACTCTTGGGGATTAATTGGCGTCTACGAAAATGGCATAGGGTTTGGCAACGTCAGCGTCAGGCTCGGCAATTCTTGCCAATTCGTGATTTCGGGAACCCAGACTGCACACTTGAGGACTCTGGGGCCAGAATCCTACTGCACTGTTACCGAATTTAACTTAGAACAAAATTTCCTCGGCTGCCGGGGCCCCGTACCAGCTTCGTCGGAGTCTCTGACTCACGGGGCCCTGTACCTTCAGAGAGAGGATGTGGGCGGCATAATTCATGTCCACAACCCTCAACTATGGCAGCAACTGCTGTTTAAGATTCCTACTACTAGAAAAGAAATACCTTACGGCACTCCCCAGATGGCGTTAGAAATGTCTAGACTTTTTGAGGAGGAGAATTTGGCAGATCGCAAAATTCTGGCGATGGCCGGTCACGAGGACGGAATTATCTGTTTTGGCAGCACCTTGGACGAAGCTGGCAAAGTGCTTTCTGCTGCGATAGGTTAGACGTGATATCTTGCACTGTTCTCATAAAAAGCTCAGAAACCTGGTTTATTGACAAAAAACCTAGGATTTTAGGTGGGTCTGCGGCCAGAAACTAAAGTGATGACGTGGGTGCCTGATGTGAGTTAAACTGGGCTTTACCCTTGACCTCTAGCCGATCGAGCGATCGATCTAGCCTCACGGGTTCCAAACTTTTAAACTGCCTCTTGCCTCTGCGGTAAGGGAAAGATATTTTTAAAGAGAAACAAACTATATAGCAAAAGCTGAGAGTCATCGTGAATCAAACTAAACTTGTAAGCTCAAAAGAACTGCAATCAGAGGTATCTCGTCTCACCGAAGAGCTGCAAATGCGCGACCAATTGGTGCAGCAGTTGTCTCAAGAACTTTTCAGGCTGGTGAAGGGAAATTCGAGTTTTGTGCCGGCGCCGGAAGTTTCCGATCGCCACCAAGCTCAAATGCAGGCTATGCGGGAACAACTGCAAGCTGTTGAAGAACAGGTGAGTTTTTATCAGGAACAAATTGCCGAGCGGGATGCTGAGGTTTACCAACTGCGGCAGTCGGTGCAGGAATTGACGGATCGCTCTCGGATGTTAGAACAGGTGGTTCAGGAATTGCCGGGGGTTTACCGCCAGAAGTTTGCCGAACGGATCGAGCCAATTAAGGAAAAATTGGATCAACTGCAAAAGGAAAACCGCCAGTTGCACACTGAGTTGCAAAGCGTAACTTACCGTCTCGCTGTGCGGAGCCGCAAGGCTAAGGGCCTGGATCTTCCGAGCGTGGATGCTGAGGACGATCGGGGCATTCAAATGCCGAGCTTTGGCAATGTCTAAGGTTTTGATTGTGGCGGATGCCCACAAAGGCCCGGCGGAAGCTCTGTTGCGGACGATCGCTAAATCTAATCATTTAACAGAAGTCAATATCTGTGGGGTTTCGGAACTCAATTCTGGCGCGATCGCTCCGGGCGGGGCGATCGTTTTTCCTTTGACGCTGGATCTGCCGTCCCATCTGGTTTTTCCGGGTCGGGACGTGTTTCGATTTTGTAGCAATATTTGGGCGGCGCGCGATCGAGTGTCCCAGGAGTTGCAAGTACCCGTCGGCGATGGCAATTTTTGGCTGCCTGTGGTGTTGACGCCAAAAGGTCCACTCTATGCTGAGGCGATCGGTGCGGAAGCTGACAAGCACTCTGGCGAGTTGAGTTACTCTCAACCGGTGCATTTGTCGGATCTTTGGCGGCAGGAACTTTATGAGTTGGCTTACCGCTTGCTGAATCTTTTAAATGCGCCACCGGCGACTTATTTGATGCAGTTCGGGTTCGTAGGGGAAAGGATTTGTTTCGATCGACTTTGGCCTTTTCCGGCTGAACCTGCGATCGCTTCTGTCGGCGTTCAAGTACCAGATTTATTTGTCTGTCATTGGTATTGCTTGACAAATAAGCCTATCTATGATATCCAAATTTGCTCTGCGGTTATTTGAAGTCTATGGGAAAGTTGAGATTTGAGATTCGATCTTGGGAGATCGTTTTAATCAAGCAACTAGAGCCGGAGTTTCAGCGGAGATAACTTGGTCGAAACTGTCGAAGATTTCAAAGAGTTGGTCGAGTTGAGTAATTTCAAATATTAGCCGGACTGTTGCTGAGAGGTTGCAGATGACGAAGCGACATCCCCGGTGGCGGGCGGCGTTGAGTCCGCCGACTAAGGCGCAGATCCCGGAACTGTCGATGAAATCTACGTCGGCCATGTCAATTACCCAAAGTTTATGGCGATCGGGCGCAATTTCTGCTAGCTGTTGCTGGAGGAGGCTGCCTGCTTGGGAGTCGAGGCAGTTTTGAGGCTGGAGGATGATGGGTTGGTTGAAGTTGGGAAATTCCATAGCAGTTATCCTAGGATTGTAAAGTATGAATAAGGGAGTTCAGTTGCTGATTCTGTTGAAAGAATCAGGGGATTTCAGCGTATGTTGGAGGAAGGGCGATCGCCGTTGTGGGAATCGGTGGGGATAGCCGTTGCGATCAATTTAGCAGGAAACTGGCTAGCGATCGCGCGGAAGGCAACCGCATCAATTCTTTATTAATTTATTATGCCTGGAAGGCTAATTTTTAGGTTAGCCAGCGATCGCGAGTTTAGTGTGTTCTTCATCACAGGGAAAGATTGCACTATTGGCTGAATCGAGCCAATATATAAATGTATTGAGCTTTGCAAAAGTTTACGAAGGCAGTATCGAATGTCTTTTGAGTTTTTATCGTTAGAGACTATTCAGCAGTTGGCGCGCGATTACGGCTACTGGGCAGTATTTCTGGGAATTCTGCTGGAAAATTTGGGAGTTCCTCTTCCAGGGGAGACAATTACAATTGCTGGCGGGTTTTTAGCTGGCAGCGGGGAACTGAATTACTGGTATGTACTCGGCAGTGCGATCGCGGGTGCTACTGTGGGCGGAAACCTTGGTTATGCGATCGGCAGGTACGGCGGCTGGCCGCTGCTGCTGAATCTGGGAAAATTTTTCCGCTTTCGGGAAGAACAACTGTTTGACTTAAAAGAACAGTTTAGCCAAAATGCAGCTAAAGCTGTTTTTTTGGGCCGTTTCATTGCACTGCTGCGAATTTTTGCTAGCCCCCTAGCGGGTATTGCAGAAATGCCTTTTTGGAAATTTTCTCTGTTCAACATTCTGGGTGCTGCCAGTTGGGCATCTGTAATGGTAAGTTTATCCTACTTCTTGGGACAAGTTGTGTCTTTGGAGAAGTTGGTAGCTTGGGCGGCTCAATTTGCGGTATTTGCTTTGCTGTTAGCCGTTGCTTGGATTGCAATTCCTATTTGGTTGGAGTCGCGGAATTTGGACAAGACTAAGTAAGATTGGTGGTTAGACTTTTTGCAAGACTTCTGGATTTTCTGTTTTTAACTGCAGATAAACGCAAAGGAACGCAGATATTATCTATTTTTGCAAAAAGTCTAATCATTGTCGATCGCCTATTAATAAGTCAGGACTTCTGTATTCAAAATAATCAAGTTTGTAGCGAGAAATTCTGTTCTAAAAATAATTAAGTTTGTAGTGAGAAATTCTGTCCTAGATAGGGAAACTATTAGTCAATAAGGACTAAACCCCTTACTACCAAGCAGTTTTATTAGTAATTAACATAACATCATATAAAGTAGAAGTTTTATCTCCCACAACTGAAGCGTTTGACATCTAATAAAGCTTTACGTTGCTTTTCTGGCTCGTGCTTAAGTTTATCCAATTTTACTAAGAGTAATTGTTGCTCCCGTCGATTTTTGATTTCAGCAAATAATTGCTGCGCTTGTGCAATCACAATAACTCGCTCTTCTACAGGCTCCATTTTGGGAGCGTGTCACTTTTGCGACAAGTATAAATACTCAAAACAAGTGGGGCAAAGGTTTTGAGCTATTGTTGGCAAA
>NZ_JAUBQD010000082.1:0-25488 GCF_036701085.1 Microcoleus sp. Pol7_A1 | reverse complement strand
GCAGCCACCGCAGTATTCTTGATCTACCCCATCGGACAAGGCAGCTTCTCTGACGGTATGCCCTTGGGTATCTCCGGTACATTTAACTTCATGATCGTGTTCCAAGCCGAGCACAACATCCTGATGCACCCGTTCCATATGTTGGGAGTAGCTGGTGTCTTCGGCGGTTCTTTGTTCTCTGCCATGCACGGTTCCTTGGTAACATCTTCCTTGGTTCGTGAAACAACTGAAACCGAATCGCAAAACTACGGTTACAAATTCGGTCAAGAAGAAGAAACCTACAACATCGTCGCAGCCCACGGCTACTTCGGTCGTTTGATTTTCCAATACGCTTCCTTCAACAACAGCCGTTCCTTGCACTTCTTGTTAGGTGCATGGCCAGTAGTCGGCATCTGGTTTACCGCTTTGGGTATCTCCACGATGGCTTTCAACTTGAACGGTTTCAACTTCAACCAATCGATTATCGACTCTCAAGGTCGTGTCATCAACACTTGGGCTGATGTGATCAACCGCGCTAACTTGGGTATGGAAGTCATGCACGAGCGCAACGCTCACAACTTCCCTCTCGACTTGGCTGCTAGTGAAGTCACCCCAGTAGCAATGGTTGCTCCTTCTATCAACGGCTAAGTTTTAGTCTGAGATTAACAAAAAGCGCTCCTAGAAATAGGGGCGCTTTTTGTTTGGGAAAAAGATTTTTACTGCGGGGATTTGAAGTATCTTTAATGGGATTGAACCGCCACGAGAATTTGTCCGGCTGTCACCGTTTGCCCCTTTTCACAAAACAACTCGGCAACAGTCCCCGCAACATCAGCCGTAATAGCAATTTCCATTTTCATCGCTTCCAAAATTAACAGGCGATCGCCCTCTGCAACCGCATCTCCAACATTAACCAGCACCTGCCAAACGTTGGCCGAAACGTGAGCGACAACTGCCTCACAACCGATCGGCAAAGTAACCTCCGCCGCTGTGTCAGAAGCAGCATCCGCCGACGCTTCAGCGGCAGCTTCAGCGTCAAATTCCCCGGAAGCTGCCCAGCGATCGCGCTCTGCATTAAATGCGGCCTGCTGCTGCGCTTTAAATTCAGCCGCACTGTTAGCAATAGAATGCAAAAACTCATTGTATTCTCTCAAATTAAAAGTGATTTCCTCAACCTTTAATTTAAACTTCCCTTCGATAAATGCTTCCCGACAGCGGTGCAATTCCTCATGGGAAACCGGATAAAATCGGATTTGGTCAAAAAAGCGCAAAAGCCAAGGTTTACCAGACTGAAAATCCGCCGTTTGTTTGAACCGATTCCACATTTGCACCGTGCGGCCGACAAATTGATAACCTCCGGGCCCTTCCATCCCGTAAACGCACAAATACGCGCCGCCAATGCCAACTGCATTTTCAGGAGTCCAAGTGCGGGCGGGATTGTATTTAGTAGTAACCAAACGGTGGCGCGGATCGAGGGGAGTTGCGACGGGCGCGCCTAAATAAACGTCTCCCAAACCCATCACTAAATAGCTAGCATTAAATACAATTTCTCTGACTTGTTCGATGCTGTCAAGCCCGTTTATGCGGCGAATAAACTCAATATTGCTGGGACACCAAGGTGCATCCGATCGCACAGACTGCATATATTTTTCAATGGCCAACAGCGTCGATTCATCTTCCCAAGATAAAGGCAAGTGCACAATTCGCGCCGGCACTTCCAAATCCTCGATCGCCGGAAGTTCCGCCTCCGCCGCAATCAGCGCCTGCATTAGCTGCTGTTGCGAAATCTGGCGGCCCTCAAAGTGAATTTGGAGCGATCGCATTCCCGGTACTAATTCGATAACACCCGGCAACGGATTTGCTTTCAACTGTTCCATCAATGCGTGCGCCCGAAAACGCAAATTTAAATCCAGCACCAACGGGCCGTATTCAACTAGAATATATTTATCTCCAGCTTGACGGTAAGTAACAGCAACCTGTCCCGGAGATTCGGGAATTTCGTACAAAATTGGAGAAACTGGAACTGCGGGCAATTCCTCCGCATTTTCCCCAAAAACAGGCAAACTAAAAGTAGCAATTTGCCTATCTTGTGCTAATTCCCGCTGCAAAGCTTCAGCAAAACTCAAACAGTGAAAGCGAATGCTGTCCCCGGGTTTCAGTTGCCCGATTTTCCACAATTCCGACTGCACAATAGTAGCAGGACAGACAAAACCTCCCAAACTCGGGCCGTCAAGACCGAGAATTACAGGCATATCACCAGTAAAATCGATCGTGCCGATCGCGTAAGCATTATCGTGAATGTTAGACGGGTGCAAACCCGCTTCCCCGCCGTCTTGACGCGCCCAGGTGGGCTTCGGGCCGATCAGCCGAATGCCCGTCCGCGTCGAGTTGTAATGCACCTGCCATTCTGTAGAGAAAAACATTTCGATGTCTGACTCAGTAAAGAAATCCGGCGCGCCGTGAGGCCCGTACAAAACGCCGATTTCCCAATTATTGCTGTAGGTGGGAATTAGTTCCGGAGGCAAAGATAATTCCGCTTCCAGAGTGGCAGTTTGAAGCAGTTTAAGCACATCTCCCGGACGCAGCGTGCGGCCCGCGTGTCCCCCAAATTTGCCCAGTACAAAAGTTGATTTGCTGCCCAAATAATCGGGGACATTAAAGCCGTGTTTGACCGCTAAATAAGTGCGGTACCCGCCGCCTTGAATGGCTTTTAACTTGAGAATACTGCCAGCTTTTACGGGAATTGCTGTCCAAAACGGCACCGATTCGTCGTTTAGCGTTCCCTTCATAATTGCACCAGTCAAACTAATAACTGTATCGGCATTAAAGCGCAGAGTAGGACCTGTCGCTGTGAATTCCAATCCTGCTGTGGATTCGGGATTTCCTACTAAACGATTTGCCGATCGAAATGCCAGATGATCCATCGGCCCAGAAGGTGGCACGCCAACATCCCAATAGCCAATCCGCCCCGGATAATCTTGAATGCTGCTGTAGGTTCCCCCATCCAATACATCGATCGTTAAAGGTGCGTATTCAAAAGAGTTTAAAAAGCGCGTGCTCAGTTCGCCCCGGCTGAATCGGGAATCGTCCAAAATCTGGCGGAGGTAATCTAAATTAGTTTCAATTCCCGCTATTTCACTGGCATCTAAAGCAGCTTTGAGTTGAGCGATCGCCTGCGTTCGATTATCCCCGCAAACGATTACTTTGGCTAGCAGCGGATCGTAAAAAGGAGTAACCTCCGTTCCGGTTTCTATCCAACTGTCGCAGCGGACGTTTTCGGGAAACGCAACTTGATTCAGCAACCCGGAACTCGGCTGAAAATTCTTGCCGGCATCTTCCGCATAAATTCGCACCTCAATTGAGTGTCCCTGCGGCCGATAGCGGTACTCTTCCAAAGGGAACAAATCTCCAGAAGCCTGTTTTACCATCCACTCAACGAGGTCGATGTTGTTGACAGCTTCAGTAACGCCGTGTTCAACTTGCAAGCGCGTGTTGACTTCCAAAAAATAAAACTGTTTCGCATCGACATCAAAGACAAATTCTACAGTACCGGCTGACTGGTAATTTACGGCTTTTCCCAACCGAACGGCTGCACCGTACAACTGATTTCGCTGTTCGTCGCTAATAGCAGGGGCGGGGGTTTCTTCAATTACTTTTTGATTGCGCCGCTGCACCGAACAATCTCGCTCGCCCAAGGCTATGACGTTTCCTTTGCCATCTCCAAAAATTTGGACTTCAATGTGCCTGGCTGTTTGAATGTATTTCTCTAAAAAAACGCCGCTTTGTTTAAAATTGCTTTGACTCAAACGCTGTACTTTTTCAAATGCTTCTGCCAAATCTCGATCGCCAAAACAAGCCTGCAAACCAATGCCGCCGCCGCCTGCGGTACTTTTGAGCATCACCGGATAGCCGATCGCCCCAGCCGCTTTTTCCGCATCCTCCAAACTTGCTAAAAGTTCGCTTCCGGGAGTTAGCGGCACTTGATTTGCAGCGGCTATTTCCCGCGCGGTGTGCTTCAATCCAAAGCAGCGCAACTGACTCGGAGTAGGGCCGATAAATGCAATATTTTCGCTTGCACAAGCTTCGGCAAATTCAGCATTTTCGCTCAAAAAGCCGTAACCCGGATGGATAGCTTGAGCTTTTGTTTGGCGCGCAACTTCGAGAATGCGATCGAACCGCAAATAACTCTCGGCTGCCGCGGCTGCACCGATACAAACTGCTTCGCTGGCGGCAAAAACGTGCTTGGCGCGGGCGTCGGCTTCAGAATATACTGCTACCGAAGCAATTCCGAGGCGATCGAGCGTGCGGATAATTCGGCAAGCAATTTCACCGCGATTTGCAATCAAAACTTTGTTAAACATTTAGGTAATTGGTAATTGATAATTGGTAATTGCTAATTGCATTGGTGTCTACTTACATCAGGCACTATTCTTGCTTAAAAGGAAGGATGCCTGTTCCACAAACATTAAATTTTATTGTGGGGTGAGCACGAGAGCTATTGGTGTCAACTTAAGGCTGAAACCCTCCGTATCTCTTGCTGGTAGCCCAGTCTCGATCCCCCTAAATCCCCCTTAATAAGGGGGACTTTGAGTGCTCTTGTCCCCCCCTTATTAAGGGGGGCTAGGGGGGATCGAACCCTAATCGTCAGACAGCAGATCGGTACTACGTTTAACGTGTTTGTTGGCATCAATTCACGAGATCCCGGCCCTAAAAAGATTGCGGAGGCAGTACCCACGCTATTTTACACCGCTTCCCAAACAATCAACTGAATCGGCGTAGGATTGTAAGCATTGCAAGGATTGTTCATTTGCGGGCAGTTAGAAATAGCAACCAGCGCGTTCATTTCGGCTCGCAAATCAACTGTACTTCCCGGATCGGAGATGCCGTCAACAATTTCTAGCGTGCCATCTTCGCTAACCGGAACATTCATAAAAAAGTTGATATTGCTGACTAAATCTCGCTTACCCAAACCGTGGGGAAGAATTGCGGCGAGGAAATTTTCAACACAGGCGTGCTGGTATTTTTTATCTAGCCCAAACCGCACCGAATTGCTCTCGCAGCTACAGGCGCCGCCGGAGGTATCGTGCCGCCCGCAGGAGTCAGCAATTATGGTCATCATGGCTCGCCCTTCGTTGGAAATGAGTTGGCTGTTTGTAGTGACAAAGATGTTGCCTTGATTGACGATCGTATCGGGGGCGCTGTAGCGTTCGGAAGGGTCATCGGCATTGTAAACTAAAAAATCTACTGCTTGATTTCCGCCTAAATCTACAATCCGAAGAATCTGTCCTTTTTTGATGACGCGAGACCAGGGATGTCTGGCTGGTAAAACTTCGTTATAAATTGCTGTTTCTGGATCGAGAGTTTGTTGGGTGGTTGCAGTCATGGTTCACTTTTTGTGATGGAATTGCAGATTTTTTTACCGCCGATTGGTGCGGACAAGATTGAGGGCTGGAATCGAGTCTATTGCACGAACAAAGCATCGGTGTTGATGAACCCGCGCACGGCTTCCGGGTTGGCGGTGCGGCACAAGTCGTCTGGTGCGGGTGCGGGGGTTTTCACTATCTGAATTTGGATGGGTTTTGGATCGTAAATTGAAGCCGGATGCAGGATGTGGGGGCAGTTAGAGATAATGGTCAATACGTTCATTTCGGCTCGCAAATCGATAAAACTACCCGGTTTCTCGCAGCCTTCGCGAAACTCCATCGTGCCGTCTGGTTTGACGGCAATGCGAGTAAATAAGTTGAGGTTGGGCATGATATCTTTTTTGCCCAATCCCCACCGACTTAGGGCTTTGAGGAAGTTGTCGCGGGAGTTTTTCCAGTCTCCTTCGCCGTATTTTTTGGCATTGCTAATGGCGTTGCTGCATCCTCCTAGCAAATCGTGACAGCCGGAGGTGTCTTGGGTGATGGAAAATAGGATGCGCCCCATGTCTGTGTAGATCACCATGCCTTGTTTGAGAAAGGCGTTGAATTGAATTTTGGCGGTGTCTGCTGCGTTGAAACGTTCGATCGCATTGTCGGCGTTGTAGCACAGCATGGAAACGCCGCGAGAGCCTTCTAAATCGGTGATTCGCAGGGTGTTTCCCCGCTTGATGACCCCCGACCAGTACGCGCCGCCCGGTACGGTTTCTTCGACTAATACGAGGCTTGAATCAATTTCTGAGTTTGTGTTGATCGATGATAGTTGCACCATAAGTTCCTCTTGATGTATTTGGGTAGGTCAGCGAAATAAAACAATAGTATTTTGTAGCGGCACAACCCGCCCTCTCCCAAAGTAATATTTATTTCCACTGATATTTTGCAGCATCCTCAAGAACGGGCAAGATGCCCGTTCCACACAACTCAATTTTATTGTGGAACGGGCATCTTGCCCGTTCCTAAATAGGTAATTGACAATGGTGCAAGATGTTAAGTTTCCACTTACTTAGGTTGGCCGTTGTACTCTTGGCGCGGGTGCAAAAAGTGCAACTACAAACCTATTTCTATTTAAGCAGCCATTGCAACTGCTTCCTGTCCGTGTTTCCGCATCAAATCCATGAGTTCGTCGCGGTAATCGTGGAATTTGGCGTGGCGTTTAACGCTGGGAGTGCGATCGGGCAAATTAATCGACATTTCCTTTCTCACTGTACCGGGGCGAGCGCCCAAAGCATAAATCCGATTGGAAAGAAACACCGCTTCTTCGACATCGTGGGTAATCATAAAGATTGTAATCTGAGTGCGGCGCCACAAATCGAGCATGAATTCGTGCATCGATTCTTTAGTGTGGATATCCAATGCGCCGAAAGGTTCATCCATTAATAACACTTTAGGTTCAGAAGCGAGGGCGCGGGCGATCGCCACCCGCTGTTTCATCCCGCCCGACAATTCCTTCGGTAGCGACGAAGCAAACTGCGTCAATCCTACCACACTCAAATAATAGCTCGCTTGTTCGCGCCGCTTTTTCTTGGACAGGCCTTGAAGTTTGAGGCCAAACTCGGCATTTTCCTGCACGTTCATCCAAGGAAAAAGAGTGTAATGCTGAAATACCATACCTCGATCCGGCCCAGGCGAAACAACTTCTTTGCCATCAATTTTCACTTCCC
The DNA here is from genome assembly GCF_036701085.1 of Microcoleus sp. Pol7_A1. Taxonomy (NCBI): domain Bacteria; kingdom Bacillati; phylum Cyanobacteriota; class Cyanophyceae; order Oscillatoriales; family Microcoleaceae; genus Microcoleus; species Microcoleus sp. Pol7_A1. Next base: position 18,431 of record NZ_JAUBQD010000082.1, on the reverse strand, counting down.
CTGTTGTCGGCTTGTCCAATCCGGCAATTTGCCTCAACAGAGTAGATTTGCCCGAACCGGATGCACCTACCGCGCAGATAAATTCGCCTTGCTTGATGCTCATGTTGATGTCCTTGAGGACAACTAATTTACCGTTTTTCGTTTCAAAGTTTTTGTGCAGATTGTTGATTTGCAGAAACATGAGTAAATCCTCTGTAATGTAAGTAAAAATTTGATTTTTTTATTCCCAAAATCTGTAAATTTTAGGACTAACAACGATATCTAGCGTGGGTTTCGATTTTATTTTACACCACTGCCTTGTTCCTTCTTCCTTCTTCCTTCAACATCTGCTTACTGTTTCTGACTTGACCATTTACAAGAAACCCGCAGCAGATATTGAAAAAGCAAGTCAAAAGTCAGTCCGATCGCCCCAATGACAATCAGCCCCACAAAAATTTCATCGGTTCGGAGAAATCGACCTGCGACGCTGATCCGGCGGCCTAAGCCTTCGGTTGCCGCAATCAATTCCGAGACGATTACCAATTGCCAAGCCGCAGCTAAGTTGATGCGACTAGCATCAAGAATTCCCGGCAAAACGTGGGGAAAAATAACTTGAGTTAGGATTTCCCAGCGATTTCCGCCCAACATATAAGTAGCTTCGATCAAGTCTTTTGGAACAAACTTGACTGTATCCATCACCATCAGCGAATTGAAGAAAAAGACACCGATAAAGATCAGGGTAATTTTGGGTTCTTCGCCGATTCCCAAGTAGAGAATTAGCAGGGGAATGAACGCTGGTGCGGGCATATATCGCATCAAGCCGAACATTGGTTCCAGCAAGGCGCGAATACTGGGAAAACTGCCCATCAGCACGCCAATTGGTATGGAAAAAACCAAGGCGAACAGAAACCCCACTCCCACCCGCCACAAACTCGCTACTGTGTCTTTCAAAAGTTCGCGAGTGTTCCACAGCCGACCAAATGCCTCTAAAACTTTGCCGGGGGAAGGCAAAAATTTGGGGTCTACGTTGGCGAAGGTTGTTACTAGCCACCACAGCAGCAGCGGCAGTGCGATCGATGTTACCGTTAAGCCAATATTGAGGGGTTGTGGTATCTCTTCCGCAATCCGCCAGAAAACGGTGGGATTTAGGTTTTTTTGCTTGAGGTGGGATTGGATTGATCGGGGTTCGGGATTTGGTGGCATGATTTAATTGCAGAACAGTTTGTCGAGTAATTGGAGTAGATTTTGGGGATTATAAAAAGTATTGTTTTTACGGTTTTTTGTGTCTGCACAATCCTAAATTATGCCTTTTAGCTTTTACCTTCGGCATAAGCTTTTATAAAACGATCGTCAAATAATGTGCTGATATCGGGTTGGGTTTTTGCTAAATTTACATCGACGAGGAATTTAGTCATTTCTGCCGCCGCAAACTGCAATGATGTCATGTCATTTCCCGGTTGAAAGGCTTTCAAGTTTTCCTCGATCGTAAATATCTTAGTGCCATTTTCATATTCTTTGTATTCCTCGACGCTAACTCCGGCGCGGTTGGCTAGAATCTCGTAAGATTTATCTTTATTTGCTTTCATGTATTCCAATGTTGCAAACCATGAATTGACCAGCGCTTGCACTCGATCGGGGTGTTCGCCGATAAACTTTCGCGTGAAGACCAAATGGTCGGAAATCGCCCCCGGAAAATCTTTTGAACTAAATAGTTCCTTGCTGTTTGATCGTTTTAATGCTTGCGTGGTAAACGGCGCAAATACTGCCACCGCATCGACTTGTCCTCCGACGAAAGCCGCCGCAGCTTTACCAGTTTCCAGCGGTACAAATTGAATATCTTGCACTGATAAACCTGCTTTTCTCAGCCCTAACAGCAATAGAAAGTGATCGACTGTACCTTCCTCTGCTGCAACTTTTTTGCCTTTTAAATCGGCAACGGAATTGATGCCTTCGGCGACAATCACTTTGTCATTTCCCGTGGAGTTGTCGTTGACTAAAACAATTACTTGGTCGGCACCGCCGGATATAGAGTTTACTGTATCGCCGAGGGTTTGGCTGTTAGCATTTATCTGTCCTGCTGTGAGGGTGCTGATCGATTCTAAGTAGCCGTCAAACCATTTTAAGTCTACAGGAACATTGTTGGCTTCAAATATCTTTTGCTCTTTGGCAATTTGCCACGGAAACCAGCCTGGCCACGCGCTAAATCCGAGGCTAACTGCATCAGCACTTACTGAAGAAGCTGCTTCGCTTTCTGTTGTGGTTTTGATATAAATTGCCGGGTTGACGCAGCCGACAGCGAAAAACAAGGTGATGAAAAATAGGGCGCAGTAGGATAAGGGCGATCGCATTCTTTTGGGGGAGCAATATCGGATATTCATAGCAGATTCTCGTTGCTGGTTAGAGGTGAATATGTCGATCGAGCTTTTGCACCTTCTTTGGCTTCCTTAGCTTCCGCAAACCCCCTTGATATACAAGGATAAAGCCCGAGAGCTAACGAACCGAGTCTTGCTGACCGATCGCGTTTCTCCCGGGCTTTTATCCCGCCGTGTAACTGGCTAGTGTTTCCCTAAAATTAAAATCTTGGGAGAACCAGTCTGCTTCTCTCGGACCAGCACTTGAAATTTCTAAGCTGAGTTAGAAACTGATTCAAATCGGAACCCTAGAAGCGGTTAATTTTGTTTTTGTTTTTGTCTGTATAAGTCCTGTTTGCAACCCAAGGAGTTATTCGAGACTGTCAGTAACAGCAATGCACTTAGCTTTTTGAAAGGTAAGCATACTGTAGCTTGCAATCTTACTAGATTGCTACGTTTCAAACGGTAACAGCAAACTTGATGCGAAAATGTGTAAAATGTTACAAAAAATGGTTTTTCTCGGATTTGTCAAATTAAGGTTTTTATCAGATTAAACCGGGCGGTTGGAAATCGCGAAGTTTACGGGCACCCAGACTTGCGCCCGCAAGGCAAGGGTTGAATATTTTTTGAGAAATATTTCGATCGCCCTAGACTAGATGCGGAGGCGATCGACAATGCGGTAAACTAACATCCTATTTGTAATAACGATAGCCAAACACAGCCTGTGAAGTAATTTCTTCAATCTAAAATCTAAAATCTAAAATCGATCGATCGCCCAGCAAAGCCTGTAAACCCAATTGTTCAATCGAAAATCGAAAATCTAAAATCGACTGACGGTGCATTATGGAAAAAGTTAACTACAGTCACAGTCTCGACATTCATTCGCTGCTCGATCGCTACCGCACCGGCTCGCTCGCGCCCGCAGATGCGATAGCGAGCGTGTACGATCGGATCGAACGCTATGCAGATCCGGCAGTATGGATTTATTTAGCACCGCTGGCGGAAACCCTCGAACGCGCCAAAGCCTTGCAAAACCTAGACCCGCAAAAATTGCCGCTCTACGGGATACCTTTTGCGATCAAAGATAATCTCGATTGGGCGGGCGTTCCCACTACGGCGGGATGTCCTGCGTTTGCTAGCACTCCAGCGCGATCGTCTGCAGTCGTAGAGCGCCTGTGCGCGGCAGGTGCGATCGCGATCGGCAAAACTAACATGGATCAGTTTGCCACAGGATTAGTGGGAACCCGCACGCCCTATGGAGTTTGTCGCAATCCGTTCGATCGGCGCTACATCCCCGGCGGATCGAGTTCCGGTTCCGCAGCAGCAGTCTCCGCCGGATTGGTGAGTTTTGCTCTGGGTACCGATACCGCAGGCTCGGGGCGGGTTCCCGCTGCTTTTACCAACATTGTCGGGCTGAAGCCAAGTTGCGGCTCGCTCAGCACTCGCGGCCTGCTGCCGGCAGTGCGATCGCTCGATTGCGTTTCAGTGTTCGCTCTCACCTGTGCGGATGCGGCCTCGGTGCTGCAAGTAGCCAGCGGTTTTGACGCTGAGGATGCGTTTTCTCGTCGCCCTGAAACGAAAGTTTTGCCAGATTTATCCAGGTTACGGGTGGGAGTTCCCGGAGACGGCGAACTCGAATTTTTTGGGAATGCAGAAGCCGAACAGCGCTACCGGGAGGCGATCGCGCGCTTGCAATCATTGGGCTGCACGATCGCACCTATTGACTTCAAACCATTTGCTGAGGCTGCCGAACTGCTCTACGGCGGGCCTTGGGTAGCAGAAAGGTTGGCCGCGATCGGCGATTTCCTCGACGCGCACCCAGAGGATATCGATCCGATCGTCTACGAAATTATCAGCGGCGGCAAACGCTACGATGCCGTCTCTGCCTACCGCGCGTCGTATCGATTGGCCGAACTCCGCCAGCAAGCAGAAATTCAGTGGGAGTCAATGGATGTTTTGGCTGTACCCACGACAGGCACGATTTATACTGTCGCAGAAGTAGCAGCCGAGCCGATCGCGCTCAACACCAATCTCGGGCGCTACACGAACTTTGCGAATTTGCTCGATTTGTGCGCGATCGCAGTTCCCAGCGGGTTTCAAACCAGCGGATTGCCCGCAGGATTGACATTGATGGCTCCTGCGTGGCACGATTTATCGCTCTGCCGCCTGGGATCTGCTTTCCACGCCAGCTTGGGGGGAACTTTGGGCGCAACTGACCTACCGCTGCCAAACCTCCCGGAACCCGCCATCGCAGCCGAATCTTCCTCAGAAGAACAAGTCAAAATAGCCGTGGTTGGCGCTCATTTGATGGGTGAGCCGCTGAATTATCAACTAATTGAGGGGGGAGGCATTTTGGTTCGCGCCTGCCGTACCAGCCCGATTTACAGGCTGTACGCTTTGACGGGTACTGCGATTCCCAAGCCGGGATTGGTGCGCCAGAACGAGGGCGGTAGTGCGATCGAGGTGGAAGTTTGGGAGTTGTCGATCGCGGCTTTCGGCCGATTTGTCACTAAAATTCCCCCGCCCCTGGGAATTGGTACGCTGGTGTTGGAGGACGGCTCTATGGTGCAGGGCTTTTTGTGCGAATCTTATGCTGTGGCGGATGCGATCGATATTTCCGATCTGGGGGGTTGGCGAGCTTATAGCTTCCGGTTTTAAGCTAAGTTAGAATGGCAAATTTCTACCCATCTTCAGAATCATGCCATCAGCAGGACTATCTCAACCAATTCCCAGAGTCACAACCCCAACCCCCGCCACCGGTACCAGTACCGGAGGGGCAGCTAGCGGCAGGAGTGGCACCAGCGGCCCCGACTCCCTCAGAGGTACTGGGGGCGCTGACTTGATATTTGGTTTGGGTGGCCCTGACACCATTTTCGGCTTAGGGGGAAACGATTCCCTCTACGGCGGCGACGGCGATGACTCAATTCTGGGCGACGCTGGCAATGACATACTGTTCGGCGGTGCCGGCCGCGACAGCGTTTTGGGCGGCGTGGGCGAGGATACTTTCTACGGTGGCAAAGGTTCTGACTCGGTAAGCGGCGAGGACGGCAATGATTTGCTGTTTGGCAACCAAGACAACGATACTTTGTTGGGCGGCGCGGGTAATGACACGTTTTTTGGGGGTGCCGGCGATGACTCGCTGGTTGGTGGCATCGGCGATGACTGTTTATCAGGCGATCGCGGCAATGATACTTTAACAGGCGGCGCCGGAAACGATACTTTTGCGATCGGGCGTTTGACAGAGGGGGATGTGATTACAGATTTTACTAATGGTACCGATCAAATTCGCTTGACTGCCGGGCTCACATTTAGCCAACTCACCATTTCCGCTGGGGCAGGAACTTCGCCGAGTACAATTATTCAGCTTACAAGCACCAAGCAAACTCTGGCTACTTTATTCGGAGTTGCCCGCGCTTCTATCAGTCAGGCCGACTTTATTGTTTAATCGGGAAGAGGTAATTGGGAATTGGGAATTGATAATTGGGCTGGCGGGGACTTTTTAGTTTTAAGTTTTTAATGTTGAAATTTTTAACTAAAAACCGCTTTCCCCTTGTGAGTAACGTTAGCTTTAGCGAGCAAAAATAAAGCAATTCTAAAACTTTTCATTTTCTTTTGATTGCTTGTTTATATCAGTTAAATCCCATACATTGCCCGTTGCATTCTTCCTTCTTCCTTCTTCCTTCTTCCTTCTTTCCTGTTCCTTCTTCCCTGTTCCTTCTTCCTTCTTCCTTCTTCCTTCTTCCTTCTTCCTTCTTCCTTCTTCCTTCTTCCTTCTTCCCTGTTCCTTCTTCCTTCTTCCTTCTTCCTTCTTCCTAATGACTACTGACGGTTTTCTCAATCTCAACAAACCTGCCGGTATGACCTCTCACGACTGCGTGGGGCGAGTGCGCCGGCTATTGAAACTCAAGCGAGTTGGACACGGAGGAACCCTCGATCCTGCTGTGACTGGCGTTTTACCGATCGCCCTGGGCAAAGCAACCAGACTGCTGCAATTTCTCCAACACAATAAAGCTTACCGAGGCACGATTCGGTTTGGCTTAACTACTGCTACTGACGATTTAGAAGGAGAAATTATCCATTCTCGACCGGTGCCAGAGTTGAGTTTGGAAAAAGTGCAAGCTGCACTGCCAAAGTTTATAGGAAAAATTGAGCAGTTTCCACCGAGTTTTAGTGCTGTTCAGGTGGGAGGAAAACGCCTTTATGAGTTAGCAAGAAAAGGCGAAACTGTGGAGGTTGCTGCTAGAAATGTTGAGGTTTTTCGGCTGGAAATCTTGGATTGGCGGTCGGGGGATTTTCCTGAATTGGATTTGTCGATCGCCTGCGGGGCCGGTACTTACGTTCGGGCGATCGCGCGGGATTTGGGCGCTGTGTTGAATGCAGGCGGTACTTTAGCCCGTTTGACTCGCACTGAAAGTAGCGGTTTTTCGATCGACCAAAGTCTAAGTTTTGAAGAATTAGAACTGCAATTGCAGGAGGATAAATTCTGCCCGATTTTGCCATCGGCGGTTTTGGGACATTTAGGCGCGATCGTTCTTTCCCCTGAATATACCAAACGCTGGTTTCAAGGACAACGCCTCCCGATTCCCGAAACGCCGATCGGGGGAGAGGAGGAAACTAGCAACAATCCTTTCCACAACCCAATACCCCAACCTCCCTATCCCTTGCAGGTTTACGATCGAGACGGTAAATTTTTAGGTATCGGTCAAGTAGCGAACTCAGATACAAGTACCATATTATCTCCTCAAATTGTGCTTTAGTTATCTAAAAAAAAATGAAAATAGGTATAATTGTTACTGCAAAAGTTGGCGGAGTTCTAACCGCTGGGAATGCCCTCGATTCACCTAGTTTACAGCGGTACAGAACGAGATTTTGCTATTAATCTAATCAATCGCTGAGGTAAAAATTGTGAAAATATTGCTGATCGGATTAATCCGAGGCTACAAAATGGGGATTTCTCCTTACCTGCCTAACGCTTGTAGATTTCAACCAACTTGTTCGCAATACGCGATCGAAGCAATAGAAAGATTTGGGGCGGGCCGCGGCGGATCGATGGCGGTTAAGCGGATTTTGCGCTGTCATCCTTTTCATCCAGGGGGTTACGATCCAGTACCTCCGAAAGATAGCGAGGGGAATTAGTTATTAGTCAGAAGCAGTATTTTATTTGTTAGTTAATCGTGCAAATAGGCGTTGCATCTTCATAGCTAAAACTCCTGAGGGGAATCACTCCCTGAGGGGGGTAAATTCGCAGGATTAGTTGTTTTTATTGAGCCAAATTCAGTAATATTACTGTTATATTTCACAACTGAGCAGCGATATAATGGTACAAACAGAGTACAGGGGATGCGAGTTGATATGTCTGCTACCGCAATCGGATACAAAATGTTGTCCCATACTCTGGCTGTACTCAGCCAGAAACAAGCAACGGGGAAATTGTTGTTAGAACAAGGGGAACAACAGTGGCAACTTTACTTTTTTCAGGGTTGTTTGGTTTATGCCACAGGAGGAACGCACAGATCGAGGCGCTGGTACAGGGCGATCGGGCAACACTGTCGAAACTTTCAAGTGGATCTCAGAGACCTAGATGCTGGAGAACTCTGGGAATATCAACTGCTTCAGCGAGGGGTAGCAGCCAGCGAAATGAGTTTAGAACAAGCTAGGGCGATCGTCCACACCAGCCTTTCGGAAGTGTTCTTTGCTCTGATGGGTCAATCGGGTTTGCGCCGCGAGTGGCGTCCGTCCCAAAAATATTTTTCTACAATTACCTCTTCTTTACTGCTGTCTTTGACGGAAGTAGAGAAGATTATGTGCTCTACACAACAAATTTGGCAGAAGTGGAAAGAAATGGGTTTGTGGCTGGTAGATCCAGAACAAGCACCGATTTTAAAAGCGTCGGCCAAGTTGCAGGAAAATCGATTTAGTTCTAATTCTTTGATCGCTTTGGCTAACGTATTTAACGGCGAGAATACTCTTTGGGATATTGCATTTAAGAAAAAGCAGTGCGTGACAGTGGCAACTCGCGCTTTAGTTAATTACATGAAGCAAGGTTTAGTAAATTTCCGAACAGTACCAGACTTGCCGTCACCTATAGAACAGTGGCGCCTTGCCGCGGCGATCGCCCAACCGGGTCGCCCTTTGATTGCCTGTGTCGATGACAGTCCGACAGTATGCGAATTTTTAGAGCAAATTTTATTGCCGGAGGGGTATCGAGTCCTAAAAATTCAAGACCCGATGCAGGGAGTGGGCATTCTGGCCAAACACAAGCCTGCTTTAATTTTTATGGACGTGGTGATGCCCAAGACAAGCGGCTTTGCTTTGTGCAATTTTTTGCGGAAGACACCGGCTTTTCGGGAAACTCCGATCGTGTTTTTGACCGGTAAAGACAGTATAATTGACCGCACGCGAGCGAAATTTACAGGTGCTTCCGATTTTTTGAGCAAGCCGGCCGATCCAGAACAGGTTTTGCAAATAGCTGACAAGTATTTGAAGGTAAAAGGCGATCGCCACCCTTTAGCAATTCGCCGCCCTGATATATTGAACTCGCACCAATTTACCTTGGCAAATTCTTGAACCCAAATTATACTCACAAAGCATCGCTTATTGGCTGCGTCAGCCTTCGGGGCATCCTACTAAAATATAAAATTTAAAATGGTATAATCCATCAATACTTCGGACAGTTTTTGATTGCAAACCGTAGAATAAGGGTTTCAAGGCTCCAAGGCAATCGAGCTACCAACGAAAAATCGAAGGTTTCAGACTACGAACTAAAACAGTCCGGACTATTGATCCATCAAACTAGATATTAATTATGAGCGACCGAAACCCACAGGTAAGCGTGGTGATTCCGGCTTACAACTGCGCTGCTTACGTCGGCCAAGCAGTAGATAGCGTGCTGCACCAAACAATTGCTGACTGGGAAATTATTGTAGTAGACGACGGCTCCCGAGACGACACCAATTTAGTTTTAGAGAAATATGGCGATCGAATTCGCTACATTTACCAACAAAATCAAGGAGTTTCGATGGCCCGAAATCGCGGCATCGAACTAGCGCGAGGAGAATTCATCGCATTTCTAGATGCAGATGACTACTTTTTTCCCGACAAATTAGCCGCACAAATGGCTGTATTTGCAGCGAAACCACATCTAGGAATAGTCCACAGCGGCTGGCGTCTAGTCAACAGTAAAGGCGAACCGCTAAAAGATGTCAAGCCCTGGCAAAACGTCCCTAAATTAGACTTAGAAATGTGGCTCAGATGGAAACCTGTATTACCCAGCGCGATGGTATTTCGCCGGCATTGGTTAGAGCGCGCCGGGGGATTTGACCCTCGATTTCCCCCGGCAGAAGATACAGATTTAGTGCTGCGTTTAGCCTTAATGGGATGCGAAGCAGAGTGGCTGCAGCAAGTAACTGTTTGCTACCGCCAGCACGAACAAAGCGCCATGTACAAAGGTTTACCCCAGGCTAAATCCCTCGCTGCAGTCATGGACAATTTTTTTTCCCGCCCCGAATTGCCGGATAAAATACGTTTGTTGGAAAAGCAAATCAAGTACAGTACCTTAGTTTGGATTGCTTGGTATTTGCACCGCACCGGTCATTCTGTTGAGATGGTAGAGTTTTTGCAGCGTTCTTGGAATTATACGCCTTATTTGCCTGTGGAAACAGTAATTAATTGGGTGGAATGTTTCGCCGAATTTTCGCAGGATGCGGGCAATGAATTGGATTCAGATTTGTTAGCTCAATCTCCCGAATGGCAACAGTTAATGCACTGGACTATTCTCGGTACGCCAGCTTGATTAAAAGCTTGAAAAGAGGACTTTATTCCTCACTACAAACCAGCCTTTGGTGAGGTCTGTTTGCGAATTAAATAGGATTGCTATATCACCCGCTTCAGTTTCGCTGCCATAGCCGCGATAGTTCTTGGATAACTTATTGATGCTTATTGACGGCTTCTTGTGATGTAAACTCCTACCCATGTTTTGCTCCCACCCGCACCCAGGCGTTTCCTTGTGCTTCCAGCATTCTTAACTCATCGAGTTCTGTAAGTGCTCTGCCTTCCATGGTGTATATCTCCATTGCCGTCAATTGCTAATTCTGAACTGGCGTCGATATTGATAGTCTCGGCTTCTTTGAAAGTTTTTTGGAATTTTTCTAAGTCTTTGAGTGCGATCGTATTGATTATTCCTTGGCAGAAAAGGAGTTGCCGCAGCTACAGCTTTGGGCGGCATTGGGATTGTGAAATCGGAAACCTCCACCCATCAAGTCTTCTGAATAATCCAAGGTGAGGTCATTGAGATATTTTAAGTGCTGGGGGTCGATCGCAACGGAAATTCCCTCCGACTCGCATACAGCGTCTTCTGGGGCTGGCGCATCGTCAAATGCCATTGTATAAGACAAACCCGAGCAGCCGCTCGATTCCACGCCCACACGAAATAAAGCATTGGGGTTCGGATGCTTCGACTTGAGGCGCGTTACTTCTGTTGCTGCTGTTTTGCTCAGATGAATCATTATGAGTAATTGGTAATTGGTAATTGGTAATAATTTGGGAGTAGTGTTGAGTTTTGAGAAATTTAGAGTGCGCCTAGCCCTGCACCTTACCCGGAGAATGTAGGGTGCGCCGCAGCGCACCTTACCGCTATATCTTTAGCAACTTGAGTTACTTAGCCTTTTCATTACGAGCATAATCGTCTTGAAAGCGGATAATATCATCTTCTCCGAGATATTCGCCATTCTGCACCTCAATTAAAACCAGGGGGATAACTCCCGGATTTTCCAGGCGGTGAGAAGTGCACTGAGGAACGTAGGTAGACTGATTTGTAAACAGAACAATTTCTGTTTCGCCGCAAGTAACTTTTGCAGTACCAGAAACCACGATCCAGTGTTCGCTGCGGTGGTGGTGCATTTGCAGGCTGAGGCGGTGTCCGGACTTAACTTCGATCCGCTTAATTTTATATCCTGGGCCTTCTTCTAAAGTTGTAAATGAACCCCAAGGCCGCAATTCTGTAGCGGCTATTCCGTTGGGTGCAGCAGGTGCGTGCAGAGTAGATACTTGAGAAATTTCTTGAATCTGTACCATGATTTTCACTCCTTGAGGATTGCTTGTTGAATCCTGTGGTAAACAACGTTGGATTGTGATATTAGCTAATTTATCCTTAAAACCGAAGTCCGATCGCGCGGACTGGTTAGCGGACTGTAGAGTTTTGCACTTTTGTATGCTCTGCCCGATCGACCCACCTTGACCACCATAGCAAAATCATCACAGCAGTTGTAACCCCGTATTTGCGATCGCCCCAATCTACATCAAATCTTCATTCTCAAAGGCCTGTGCTTTAAAGAAGCTTAACGGGGGAAGAAGAGAGGGGGGAGTGGGAGACGGGAAGAGAGGGGGAGAGGGCGAGAGAGGGGGACAGGGAGGGACAGGGAGAGAATTTTTCTTCGGACTAATGACTAATCGCTAATGGCTAATGAATCATGGCTGCTGAGATATAACAATTTTCTTAAGCTTAAAAGTTACAAGCAGACATGATTAGAAAATACAGATTAGGTACAATAAAAAGCTTGGTACTCTGCCGATCGCAATTTTTTCGTCACTTTTAGGAAAACATCAAAATGAACAGCAACGAACTGCCAGCAAAACAAGGCCTGTACGATCCGCAGTTCGAGCACGACGCTTGCGGAGTCGGATTCATCGTACACATGAAGGGTAACAAATCCCACGAAATTGTCGAGCAGGCACTGACAATCCTCTTGAACCTCGACCACCGGGGCGCGTGCGGCTGCGAACCCAACACCGGAGACGGGGCGGGCATTTTGATGCAGGTGCCCCACAAGTTTCTCAAGAAAGTAACCGCGGCCCTAAACATCGAACTTCCAGAAGCCGGCGAGTACGGCGTTGGCGCGATTTACTCGTCGCCAAATCGAACTGAACGGGAAAACGGGCAGCGCATTTTTGAGGAAATCGCGGCAGAAGAAGGCCAGGAAGTGCTCGGCTGGCGAGATGTTCCCACGGACAACTCGTCCCTCGGCGAAACCGCCAAATCTAGCGAACCCTTCATGCAGCAAGTGTTCCTGCGGCGCGCCGCAGGTATCGACGAGGCGGCTTTCGAGCGGAAACTGTACGTCATCCGCAAACGAGCTCACAATGCGATTCGCAGGACTAACACAGACCCCTACTGGTACAATTCCACTCTCTCGTGCCGGACGATCGTCTACAAGGGTATGTTAATGCCGGTGCAAGTCGGCGATTACTATCCCGACTTGCACGACCCGGACATGGAAAGCGCTCTAGCCCTAGTTCACTCGCGCTTCAGCACGAATACTTTTCCGAGCTGGGAACGATCGCACCCTTACCGCTACATCGCCCACAACGGCGAAATTAACACGATGCGTGGCAACATTAACTGGATGCACGCGCGGCAATCGCTGTTCGAGTCGGAGTTGTTCGGAGACGATTTGAAGAAAATCCCGAATTTAATCAACATCGAAGGTAGCGACTCGACGATTTTTGACAATGCTTTGGAATTGCTGACTTTGGCTGGGCGTTCTTTGCCGCACGCTGTAATGATGATGATTCCCGAACCTTGGACGGCCCACGAGTCCATGAGTGACGAGAAAAAGGCTTTCTACGAATACCATTCTTGCTTGATGGAACCTTGGGACGGCCCAGCTTCGATCGCCTTTACCGATGGTACTTCAATCGGGGCAGTGCTCGATCGCAACGGTTTGCGCCCTTCCCGCTACTGCGTTACCAAAGACGACTTGGTAATTATGGCATCGGAAGCGGGAGTTTTGCCGATCGCCCCAGAACGAATTGCATCCAACGGCCGCTTGCAACCGGGGCGGATGTTCCTAGTAAATACCGAGGAAGGCCGCATCGTCTCTGACGAAGAAATTAAGACCAAAATCGCCACAGAACACCCGTACCGCCAGTGGATAGACCAGCACATGGTCGAAATCGCCAAACTGAAAGATGCGCCGGCATTGCCAGAATCCGACCCCGAAACATTGATCCAGCGGCAAATGGCTTTCGGCTACACCTTTGAAGAACTGCGGTTGCTGTTAGCGCCGATGGCAAAAGATGGCGTGGAAGCTGTCGGCGCGATGGGTGCGGATACGCCGCTGGCGGTGCTTTCCAACCGCCCAAAACTGCTTTACGAATACTTCCAGCAGTTGTTTGCTCAAGTTACCAATCCGCCGATCGATTCTATCCGCGAAGAAATTGTAACTTCTGCCGAAACTACGATCGGCGCTGAACGCAATTTGCTCAAACCAGAACCGGAAAGCTGTCATTTGATTGAACTGAAAACGCCGATTCTCAGCAATGAAGAATTAGCTAAGCTCAAACACGTAAATGAGGGCAATTTCCGGTCGATTACACTGCCGATTTTGTTTGACCCCAAAAGCGGGGTAAAAGGTCTCGAACAAGCCTTAGAAGAGGTTTTTGGAGCAGCAGACAGCGCGATCGCCTCCGGGGTGAATATCATCATTTTGAGCGATCGGGGGATCAGTCCCGACAAAGCCCCAATTCCGGCGCTGCTGGCAGTTGCAGGCCTGCACCACCACTTGATCCGTAAAGGTACGCGCACGCGGGCGGGACTCGTACTCGAATCCGGCGAACCGAGGGAAGTGCATCACTTTGCGACACTTATTGGATACGGTTGCGGCGCGATTAATCCGTATTTGGCGTTTGAGACGATCGCCGATTCGATCCGCGAAGGATTGCTGCTAAATGTCGAGTACAAAACTGCTTGCAAAAACTACGTCAAAGCCGCAACTAAAGGGGTGACGAAAGTTGCCTCGAAAATTGGGATTTCCACAATTCAAAGTTATCGCGGCGCGCAGATTTTTGAGGCGATCGGCTTAAACAAATCCGTAGTCGATAAATACTTTGCTTGGACAGCCTCGCGGATTGAAGGCGTAGACCTCGAAGTCCTCGCCCAAGAAGCAATTTTGCGCCATACTCACGCTTTCCCAGACCGCCCATCCAGCGGACATACTCTCGATGTCGGCGGCGAATATCAGTGGCGGAAAGAAGGCGAGGCGCATTTGTTTAGTCCGCAGACAATTCACGCGCTGCAAAAGTCGGTGCGCGAGGGCAGTTACACGCTTTTCAAACAGTATTCTGGGCTGGTTAACGAACAAAACCAGCAGCATTTTACCTTGCGCGGTTTGTTGCAATTCAAGCAGCGGGAATCGATACCGATTGAGGAAGTTGAACCGATCGAATCTATTCTCAAACGCTTTAAAACTGGGGCGATGAGTTACGGTTCGATTTCTAAAGAAGCCCACGAATCTCTGGCGATCGCCATGAACCGCATTGGTGGCAAATCGAACACCGGTGAAGGCGGGGAAGACTCGGAACGCTACACTTGGACGAACGATCGCGGCGACTCGAAAAACAGCGCGATCAAACAAGTTGCTTCCGGGCGTTTCGGCGTTACCAGCTTGTACCTTTCCCAAGCGCGGGAACTGCAAATCAAGATGGCGCAAGGCGCGAAACCAGGTGAAGGCGGACAGTTGCCCGGTAAAAAAGTATACCCGTGGATTGCGAAGGTGCGGAACTCGACTCCGGGTGTGGGATTGATTTCGCCTCCTCCTCACCACGACATTTATTCGATCGAAGATTTGGCCGAATTGATTCACGACTTGAAAAATTCCAACCGGGAAGCGCGGATTAGCGTCAAACTGGTGTCGGAAGTTGGAGTCGGGACGATCGCGGCCGGGGTTGCAAAAGCCCACGCCGATGTCGTGTTGATTTCCGGCTACGACGGCGGAACCGGCGCTTCGCCGCAGACTTCGATCAAACACGCGGGATTACCTTGGGAATTGGGACTGGCGGAAACTCACCAGACTTTGGTACTCAACAATCTCCGCAGCCGGATTGTCGTAGAAACTGACGGTCAAATGAAAACCGGTCGCGATGTAGTAATTGCTGCACTTTTGGGCGCTGAGGAATTCGGTTTTGCGACCGCGCCGCTGGTGACATTGGGCTGCATCATGATGCGCGTTTGCCACCAGAACACTTGCCCGGTGGGCGTGGCGACGCAAGACCCGCTGCTGCGGAAAAATTTTACCGGCGACCCCGATCACACGGTAAACTTTATGACTTTCATCGCGCAGGAAGTCCGGGAAATTATGGCGCAGTTGGGCTTCCGCACGCTGAATGAAATGGTGGGGCGGACTGATGTTTTGGAACCTCAGCAAGCGGTGGAACACTGGAAGGCTAAGGGTTTGGATTTCTCAAAAATCCTTTATCAGCCGGAGGTTGGCGCGGATGTCGGCCGTTACTGTCAGATGGCGCAGGATCACGGTTTAGAAAAGTCGATCGACATGACTGTGTTGTTGGATTTGTGCAAAGGTGCGATCGAAAACGGTGAAAAAGTCCACGCCAAACTGCCGATTACCAATGTCAACCGCGTTGTCGGCACAATTCTGGGCAACGAAATCACCAAACGCAACTGGGAAGGTTTGCCGGATGACACGGTGCACCTCCACTTCCAAGGCAGCGCTGGGCAAAGCTTTGGCGCATTCGTTCCCAAGGGAGTCACCCTGGAGCTCGAAGGCGAAGCTAACGACTATTTGGGCAAAGGGCTCAGCGGTGGCAAAATCATCCTGTATCCGTCGCCAGCTTCTACCTTTGTCGCGGAAGAAAACGTGATTGTCGGTAACGTAGTGCTTTACGGCGCGACAGCCGGCGAGGTTTTCATCCGAGGGATGGCGGGCGAACGTTTTGGGGTACGTAACTCCGGCGTTAACGCAGTAGTTGAAGGTGTGGGCGATCACGGTTGCGAGTACATGACTGGCGGCAAAGTTGTAGTGTTGGGCGAAACCGGGCGCAATTTTGCAGCGGGTATGAGTGGCGGTGTGGCTTACATTTTGGATGAAGCGGGGGATTTTGCTACTCGCTGCAATATGTCGATGGTGGATTTGGAAAAATTGGAGGATGTTGAGGAAATTAGCGATTTGTGGCAGATGCTTCAAACTCACGTTGATTTGACTGGAAGTGCGAAGGCATCGAAGGTTCTGGCTGCGTGGGATGAGATGGTGCCGGTGTTTGTGAAGGTGATGCCGAGGGATTATAAGCGGGTGTTGCAGGCTATTGAAAGGGCGATCGCATCGGGTTTAAGCGGTGATGATGCGCTGACGGCTGCATTTGAAGAAAACGCTCGCGATGTCGCTCGGATTGGTGGCAGCTAGGGTTTCTGTGGGGTGCGCAGTGCGCACCTCTCTCGTTCCCAGGCTTTGCCTGGGAATCAATTTCAAGAGGCTCTGCCTCTATTTCTCTCGTGTTCTTTGTTGAGATATAGCAACCGCCAAGACGGTTAGGACATTCTTAATCGCTGAAACCATTGCTATTACTGCTTCTTCCTTCTTCCTTCTTCCTTCTTCCTTCTTCCTTCTTCCTTCTGCTATATCTAGAAAACATCAGAACGATCGCTAAATGCACGTTATCAGTCGGAAAAAATTAAGAGAATACTGTCAAAGTCACGCTGATTCGTGCGAAGCCCTCGATGACTGGTATAAAATTGCTAGTAAAGCCGTTTGGGCTAACCTCGTGGAAGTTCAAGCTGTTTATCCCAAAGCTGAGGCAGTTGGAAATTTTACAGTTTTTAATATTAAAGGAAATAAATATCGCTTAATCCTGAGTATTAATTATGAACAGCAAATCATTTATATAAAATACGTTTTAACTCACGCCGAGTATGATAAGGAAAACTGGAAAAATGACGATTACTTTTAATAGAGATATTTACAGCAAATTGCTCTCTAAGTATCAGCCTCGGATTATCAAAACCGAAGAAGAAAACGAGTTTTTTCTGGAGATAGTAGAAGAATTAATCTCTACTAAAAATCTGAATTCCGAAGAAGAAGCGCTGCTACAACTGCTGGTAAAACTGATTGATGATTTTGAAGACAAGCACTATCAAATTAATGCCTCAACACCACAGTCAAGGCTGCTGCATTTGATGGAGGCTCGGAGTCTAGACGCAACCGATTTATTAGAAATTATGGGTTCGCGCGAGGCTGTAGTTGAGGTAATTAACGATCGGCTAGAAATCACCAAGCAACAAGCTGAGGCTTTGGGAAGGTTTTTCCACGTCGATCCGGGGTTGTTTCTGTTTAATTAGGCGATCGCAACCGCTCCACAATCGATATAAAGTTTTTACTAGACTGACAGTTGCGAAAGCAAATAGAAAACGAACAGTACAAATATCTACAACGCTTTTGAACGCCATCTATCTATTATATCGATCGAACCTATTGATATTTATTTAATAGAAACAACAAAAAAATAAGGAAAATAAGACTATGTATATACGGAAAATTGAAATCAAGAATTTTCGGGGAAATGATTTTTCGTGGTCACTTAATACAGATGTCAATGTTTTGATTAGCCAACAAATCTTCACAAACAGGATTTGTCAAGTCACCGCCCAGAGCTCGTAATACGGAAGCGCCCAAAAAAGCTGTAGTTAATACAATTCCGAATAATTTATAATTGATCTCGATAGGAACTGGAAAGGATAGACTAGGAGCAAATCTTACAAGTTACATTCAGCTATTCGCTTGAGAATTAACCTCCATCCAGCACTAGCAAAGCGAGCATTCCAGTACATCCAAAATGAAGTAGGAACCAGCCAAGTTATCGGTAAATGCCCAACAGGAGCATCAATAGTATAATTAATTTTATTGTAATCGATCCAATCTTTTTCACTACGCCAACCCACTCGATCTGCCAGGACAAAATAATCCTCATCCACTGCTTGATAGAGATTTGAGATCGCACTAAATCCGAAACGTCCACGACTCGCTTTAACCCAGAGTCGATCTATCTTTTTTAACTCGGAACATGGAAAATTTTGAATGTCCTTGGCTGTGAGTAGGCGATCTTGTCTGGAATCTGCCCCGGCAATTTGCAGCATTAGTTGTCTGGTTTCAATGTCGGCATCTTTCCAATCTTTCCGAGTCAGGAAGTGATGAAGTTGAGTGTAGTCAGTTGTGGTCATTAATTTTATGATTGGTTTTATATTGTAAGGAATGAAAATTTAATAACATCAGCGATGTATAATAAATAAATGAGTGAATATGAATAGGTTTATGTTTC